>NZ_JBBUTG010000007.1:0-212803 GCF_038066555.1 Ideonella lacteola
GTCCAGGGATGCAGGGCAAGGCGCCCGACGCCGCCCAGGCTGGTGCCTGGGCAAGTTGGGCAACGCCGCCATGCGCCCTGGACGGCCCGTTCCCGAAGGGTTGCCACCAGAACCAGCCGCCCGCAGCGTTGCAAAGCCTCGCCGGGGCCGCACCCCGGCTTCGTTTTGCGCCTTGCGCTCGACCGGTTCTGGTGGCAACGCATCGTGGCTCCGTAGTGTGCACACGCCCTAGAACGTGTACTTCAGGCTGGCCTTCACGCTGCGGCCGTTGACGGAACGGGCTTCGTAGATCGGCGTGCCGCCCGGCGTGCAGCAGCCGTTGTCCTGAGCCTCGCCTTCGGTGAAGCCGATGGTGTTGAACAGGTTGTTGACGCCCACCTGGAGGGTGAGGTTCTGCATGACCTCGTAGTTGGCAAACGCGTTCACCACGGCAAAGCCCGGCAGTTTCACGGTGTTGGCGTTGTCGGCGTAGACGTCGGTCAGGCCGATCACCTGGGCGCCCACTTCGAGGCGATCGAAGGTGTAAGAGGGCGAGATCTGGTACATGAAGGGCGCTTGGCGGCGCGGCTTCTTGCCGTCGTTGGTGCCCCCCTGGATCCGGGCCTGCGTGAAGGTACCACCGCCGACCAGCCTGAAATCACCCAGGCTCCATTGCACCTCGGCCTCGACGCCGGTGGAGTGGTAGGTGTCCTTCAGGTAGCTTTGCGATGTCACTTCGAAGCCGCCGTCTTCCTTGGTCTTCGCGTCGAAGAAGGTGGCCGCGACAGACAGGCCCGGGTACCGGTACTTGATGCCGATTTCCAGCTCGTCGGTCTTGTTTTCAGGGATGGGCTGGGCGCCGCTGGAGATGTCCTTGTTGTTGACCACCGTGCGGTCGGGCGAAGCCCAGCTGGTGCCCTGGCTGTAGCGCGCGAAGGCGGCCAGGTCTTTGCTGAAGGCGTAGTTGCCACCCACCGAATAGGAGGTGGCATCGGTGCTGTTGTGCATCACCGTGCGCGTGGCCGGGTCGTAGGCGGTGTTGTCGGCGTTGCCGTTGATCCAGTAGCCGGTCAGGCGGAGCTTGTCGTAACGGACACTGGCATCGATCGACAGCGGGCCCATGTCCCAGGTGACGGCGCCATAGGGCGCGACCGAGGTGAGGCTGGGCGTTTGGTACCGCATGCAGCAGTAGCCCCAGGTGGCCCCCTGCGCCACCGGAGAGGTGGTGACGTTGCCGTCGTTGTCGAACAGGCGCGGGTTGTTGTCGGTGAGTTCGACGTTGTAGCGGTTCCAGTACCAGGTTTGGTACATGTTCTGCTTGCCGTTGAACAGGCCCCCCAGCAGCGTCAGCTTGTTCTCGTCGCCGAGCGAGATGCCCTTCTGCACGCGCAGGTCGTTGAAGAAGTTGCTCATGTCGTCCAGGTTCGTGTTGAACAGGTGGACGGAGAACACCGGCACGGGGCCTTGGTAGTCGGTGGGCTGGCCGCCCGCGGGGAAGACGCTGATGAAGCGACCCGAGTTCTTGGCGGTGCGCATGCGCTCGGTCACGGTGAGGTCGTTGTCGAGCTTGAAGACGCCCTCGAATCCCAGGGCGACGCTCTTGGCGTGCACACCGTCGGTGGGATCGGTGGAGATCAACTGGCCGTTGCGGTCACGGACGATGTCCTGACCCCAGTTCGATCCCACGAAGTAGGCCTCGCGGGGGTCGATGCCCGGCAGCGGCTTGACCTTGCCGTCGACGACCTGCACCGGCACCTCCATGTAGGGCGGCACGTAGTCGTCCAGGTATTTGAAGGTGGCACGCACGTAGCTGCCCTTGTTGTCCAGCTCCTGCATCAGCGACAGGCGCACCTGGCCCCCGTGCTCGAGGGTGGTGTCGGTGTTGCGCGTGCCCTCGCCGACGCGTTGGTATCCCCCCACCGCCAGATAGGTCTTGGCCCCCAGCTTGGTGCCGAGCACGAAGTCGGCTCGTTGCTGGTAGTAGTCCAGCCCGAGGGTGTAGCCGAAGGCACCGCCCTGGGTCTTGCCGTTGTTGGTGATGAAGTTGATCAGACCGCCCGGCGAGTTGGTGGCCAGGGTGGCGGCTGAGCCGCCGCGGAGCACGTCGATCGATTCGTTGAAGAAGTCCGCACGAACGAAGGTGTCGGGGGTCGAGAACGAGATGTCGCCCACCAGCAGCACGGGCAGTCCGTCTTCCTGCATCTGCACGTAGCGCATGCCTCCGGCCGACAGCGGCAGGCCGCGAACCGTGAGGTTGGCGTTGGCTTCGCCGCCGGTGGACTCGGCCCGGACCCCGGGCACCGCCCGCAGCAGCTCGGAGGTGCTGGACACCGGTGCCTTGGCGATGTCGTCGGCCCCGAGCGAGCTGACCGAGACGCTCTGCTTCATCTTCGTCCGCGCGGTGGAGGTGCCGGTGATGATGAGGCGGTCGAAACCCACCGCGTCCGATGGCGCTGGCTTGGCAGCGTCGGCAGAAGAGGCCTCCTGCGCCCGGGACGCATCGGCCGGCGGTGCGTCGTTGTTGGCGGCCTGGGCCCAGGCGAAGGTGGCGGGCAAAAAGGCCAGGGACACGGCAAGGGCCAGCGGGTGGCGATGCAGCAGGCGGCGCGGGTTGGCGGACATGGGGGTCGCTCCAGTCGAGTTGGTGTGCAGCATGGCGCGTTCCGTCGAGGCCGCACCAAGGTTGTCTCCGACCCGTCGGATCACGCACCTCCAGCGCGCATTTCAACGGGACGGCTCGCAGTGTCGCGGCCATTGCAATCGATTGCAATTCAGTAGAAACACCAATCCAGTGCGTGTCTATCTCTCCTCGTTCAGCTGCCGTAAAGGCTTCTTTGCAATCGATTGCTAAATCGGTGCATTCCGGAAGATGGGGTCAGCGTGAAGCCAGGCCCGTCGAACTGCTGTGCCGGACCACCAGGTTCACCGGCAACTGCCGCGGAGCCTGGGGCTCGCCGCCGATGAGGCGTGTCAAGGCATCCACCAGCTCGACCCCGGCCAACGCGACCGGCTGATGGATGGTGCTCAAGGGAGGCTCGGCATAGGCCGCGAGCGCGATGTCGTCGTAGCCGATCACCGCCACGTCGTCCGGCACCCGCCGGCCCGCACGACGCAGTGCCCGCATGGCCAGGATGGCCAGCAGGTCGCTGCAGGCAAAGACAGCGTCGAAGTGCTCGGCCCCGGCGGCCAGCACCGCATCGATCGCCCTCACCGCGCCCTGCTCTTCGAAGGGCACGGTGTGCACCAGTGCTTCATCGAAGGACACGCCGACCTCGGCGAGCGCGCGGCGATACCCATCCAGCCGCAGCGCCACCTCGGGCAACTGGGCATCGCCCAGGAACAGGATGCGCCGCCGCCCGTGATCGAGCAGGTGCCGCGTCGCCAGGCGCCCCCCGAGTTCGTTGTCGCCCCCGACGGTGCAGTAGAGTTGTTGCGGCAACTGGCCGCCCCAGACCACCACGGGCACGCCGCGTGCGGCCAGCGCATTGAGCTGGTCGTGGTGGCGCCATTGCCCGATCAGCACGATGCCGATGGCGCGGCCGACGTCGTAGAGCGACGAGACGGAATCGAGCGCCTCGGCATCGACGCGCGACAGCAGCATGTCGTAGCCGCGGTCGGTGAGTGCGTCGGCCAGGCTGCCGACCATGGCGAGGAAGAACGGATCGGAGATGTGCTGGCGCGATTGGGCGTCGTACGGAACCACCACCGCGATCGTCTGATTGCGCTGCAGCCGCAGATTCTTGGCGCTCTCGTTGATCGTGTAGTTCAGCGATCGGGCCAGCTCGCCGATGCGACGCCGCGTCTCTTCATTGACCAGCGTGCTGCCGTTGAGGGCCCGCGATACGGTCGACATCGACACGCCCGCCAGGCGCGCAATGTCGGCCATCTGCAGGCGGCGACGGTCGGCCGGGGTGTCGGGGGGCTTGCTGCTCATCACCGTCTCAAAAGGCCAGCAGTTCCAGCGCGCGTTGATAGCGGGCTTCGTGCATCAGCTCGTCCCAAGGCAAGGGGTCGGTCTGGGGCAGCAGCGCGACGCGGCGCGCCTCGCTGTCCGGATCGGCGCTCCAGCGACCGCGCGCCAAGGCCTCGGCCAGGCCATCGAGCAGCGCATCGACCGGCGCGCCCCCATCGACCTTGGACTGGTTGCACAGCAGCACGAGATCGCAGCCGACATTCAGGGCCTCGACCGCGGCATCGGGCGCACTGACCGGTCGCCCGTCGATCACCCGCGCGCCTTCCATGCTGAGGTCGTCGCTGAAGATGGCGCCGGTGAAGCCGAACTGGCCACGCAGGATGTCTTGCAGCCACACCCGCGAAAAGCCCGCAGGGCGGCTGTCGACCTTCGGATAGGTGACGTGGGCAGGCATGACGCTGGCGAGCGTGCTGCTCAGCCACTCATAAGGCTTGGCATCGTCGCTCATGATGGCCCGCTTGCCTCGCTTGTCAACAGGCGCGGCAATGTGGCTGTCAGCCTCGACAAAACCATGACCGGGGAAGTGCTTGCCGCAGTGCCCCATGCCGGCCTGAAGCAGGCCGTGCATCAGGCTCTTGGCGAGCAGCGTGGCCACACGGGCGTCGCGATGAAAGGCCCGGTCGCCGATGATGACACTGTGGCCATGGTCGAGGTCGAGCACCGGCGTGAAGCTCAGGTCGACACCACAGGCGCGCAGCTCGGCAGCCAGCACGTAGCCCGCCGCGCTGGCTGCGTCGGTGGCTTTCATCGCGTCCTTCATCCACAGCTCGCCGAGCGAGCGCATCGGTGGCAGGTGGGTGAAACCGTCGGTCTTGAAGCGCTGCACGCGGCCGCCTTCGTGGTCCACACAGACCAGAAGGTCGGGCCGAATGGCTTTCGCCTCCGCGGCCACGGCGGTCAATTGGGCGCGGTTCTCGAAATGACGCGCGAAGAAGATCAGCCCGCCCGTGAGCGGATGGGCCAAGCGGCGGCGGTCATTCGCATCGAGTTGCGGGCCAGCGATGTCGAGGACGACGGGGGAGTGCGTGGAGGCGTGGTCGGTCATGAGGGTTCGGTTTCGATGACGACGAAACTGACCGCGTAGTCGGTTTCGTCGCTGAGGCTCACCTGCGCGCGCAGGCGGCGTTCGGCGAACCAGTCGGCCAGTTCGCCATGGAGTTGGATGAACGGCTGCCCGCCGGGCTGGTTCAGGATTTCGCAGGCGTGCCAATGCATCGGATGACACATGCCCAGGCCGATGGCCTTGGAGAAAGCCTCTTTGGCGGAGAAGCGGCTGCCCAGATAGGCCAGCCCCCGCGCTTCGACTTGCGCGCGCCGGTGACGGTAGATCGTCAGCTCGGCAGGCCCCAGCACCGTTTCGGCGAATCGCTCGCCGCGGCGCTCCAGCGTGGCGGCGATGCGGCGCAGGTCGCAGACGTCGGTACCGATGCCGAAGATCATGGGTGCTGGTGCGGCGAATCAGCGCTGCGGGCCGGCCGCATGGATCGCCTTGAGGTACCCCCGGATGGTCTCGGCATAGCCCAGTTCGAGCGCATCGGCGATCAGCGCATGGCCGATCGACACCTCGCTGACCCCAGGCACCTCGCGCAGGAAGGCGGTCAGGTTGTCGCGGTTCAAATCGTGGCCCGCGTTGACCCCCAGGCCCACCGCCAGTGCGGCCCGGGCGGCGGCAGCGAAGCCTGCCCGCACCTCGGCCTCGCGAGGGGTGCCGAAAGCGCTGGCGTAGCTTTCGGTGTAGAGCTCGACGCGATCTGCCCCCACGTCGCGTGCGAGCGCCATCGCGGCCGGATCGGGGTCCATGAACAGGCTGACGCGCACGCCAAGCGTGTGGCACTCGTCGATCAGCGGCCTCAGCGCCTGGGCGTCTCGCTTCAGGTCGTAGCCATGGTCGGAGGTGAATTGGCCTACGCTGTCGGGGACGAAGGTGGCCTGGTGCGGGCGCACCGCGCGCACGAAGTCCATCAGGTTGTGCTGCGGGTTGCCTTCGATGTTGTATTCGACCTGCGGCCAGGCTGTGAGCAAGGCGGCCAGGTCATGGACATCGTGGGCTCGGATGTGGCGCTCGTCCGGCCTGGGGTGGACGGTGATGCCATCCGCCCCGGCTTCGAGCACCAGCGTGGCCGCGCGCGTGACGCTGGGGATGCCCAGGTGCCGGGTGTTGCGCAGCAGCGCCACCTTGTTCAGGTTGACCGACAAGGCGGTGCGGCCGAGTGACTCGGGGCCGTGCGATTCGGGGGCGACGAGGGGGTTCATGGCATGTCCTGGCGGGGCACGTCGAGCCACTGCTGTTGCGCGTCGATCATGACCTCGCGTGTGCGAAGGCGTGAGGTTCCCAGATGATAGTGAAGCAAGGCCCGCAACGCGGCTTTCAGCGCGCCGCCGCCTTCGGCGCAGGCGGCCTGCAGCACCGCCATCTCGCCCTCGTCCAGGGCCCGCTGGAGCCGCTGCAGCAGGCTGCCGGTCATGGCGGCGTCACCCGGGCCCGCCTCGACCACGCCGATCTCCGGACGCAGCAGGCAGCCGCCCTCCGCCGGGACCGGCCGCAAGGTGGCGGTGAAGTGATCCAGTTGCGGCAGCAGGCCGATCTCGCGCAGCAGCACCAACTCGAAAGCGCGCAGCGCAGCAGGCGTGAGCAACTCGTCCGACGCGGCCAGCGCAGGCAGCGTGGCGGCATAGGCGTCGAACAGGACAGGGTGAGGATCCTGGCGTGCCAGCAGCTTCATCAGCAGCTCGTTCAGGTAGAAGCCGGAGAACAGCGCGACGCCCGCAAGCATCGGCCCGCCTCCCGCCCATTCGGCACTGCGCAAGGTGACGATGTCGGGGGCCTCGTCCTTCGCCGCCTGGCTCACCGAGACCAGTACCCGCTGGAACGGCAACAGCGCCGGGCGCAGCTGCGAATAAGGCCGCTTGGCGCCCTTGGCCACGGCGGCCAGGCGGCCGCGGTCGCGCGTGAAGAGATCCAGGATGAGGCTGGTTTCGCTCCAGTCGTAGCGGTGCAGCACGAAGGCGGCACTGGCCTGGGCGGATCGGGCCACTGATCGGCCCGCTCTCACTCGTAGCCGTAGCTGCGCAGGTGCTCTTCGCTGTCGGCCCAACCCGAGCGCACCTTCACCCACAGCTCCAGGAAGACCTTCGCCTCCATCAGGCGCTCCATTTCCTGGCGCGCCTCACTGCCGATGCGTTTGAGCCGCTCGCCCTTGTCGCCGATGATCATGCCCTTGTGGGCATCGCGCTCGACCACGATCGATGCGCTGATGCGGCGACGCTGGCCGCCCTCTTCTTCCTCCCACTTGTCGATCACGACGGTAGAGGTGTACGGAAGTTCGTCGCCGGTCAGTCGAAACAGCTTCTCCCGAATGATCTCGCTGGCGAGGAACTTCTCGCTGCGGTCGGTGAGCATGTCCTCGTCGTAATACCAGGGCTGCTCGGGCAGGTAGGGCTTGAGGATGGCGAACAGCCGATCGACATCGGCCATCTTGTGCGCCGACATCGGCACGTACTCGGCGAAGGTGTGGCGATCCTGCATGCCTTTGAGCCAGGGCAGCAGGTCGGTTCGCCGCTGCACGGCGTCGAGCTTGTTGGCAATCAAGACGACCGGCTTGTGCTTGAGCCCTTCACCCTGCAGCAGGGCGAGCACTTTGGCGTCGTCCATGCCAAATCGGCCCGCCTCGACCAGGAACAACACCACATCGACGTCCGACAACGTGCCCACCACGGCCCGATTGAGCGAGCGGTTGAGCGCCGCCGAGTGCTTGGTCTGAAAGCCGGGAGTATCGACGAAGACGAACTGCGCCTCTTCCACGGTCCGCACGCCGGTGATGCGGTGACGCGTGGTCTGCGCCTTGTTCGACGTGATGCTGATCTTCTGCCCGACCAGCGCATTCATCAGCGTGGACTTGCCCACATTGGGCCGGCCCACGATGGCGATCAGGCCGCAGCGTTGGGCCGGGTTGGAGACACCGCTGGTGGCGCCGGGATCAGGGGAAGGGGATGAAGCGTCCACGAAAAGCATTGTGCTGCGGCACCCGCCCGGTCGTCGACCGGTCGAAATGCCAGGTTGTCAGCCGCGGCCGCCTTCGGCGCGCAGCAGTTGATCGAGCAGAGCCTGTGCCGCCTCTTGCTCGGCCGCGCGACGCGACTTGCCCTCGCCGCGCGCACTGCGCTCAAGGGCCGGTACGCTCGCCTCGACCTCAAATGTCTGCGCATGCGCCTGACCGCGCGTCGCGACGATGCGGTAGGTGGGCACCGCCAGCTTGCGCGCCTGCAGCCATTCCTGCAACTCCGTCTTGGCGTCCTTGCGCCAGCTGTCCACGGTCGTGCTGGTGATGGTTTCGCCCAGCAGCCGCGCCACCAGGGCCTGGGCCGCGTCGCCGCCGCCATCGAGGTAGACTGCGCCGATCACCGCCTCCATGGCATCGGCCAGGATCGAAGGGCGCTGCGCGCCGCCGCCGCGGGCCTCGCCTTCGGACAGGCGCAGCACCTCAGGCAGACGCAGGGCCAGGGCCAGCTTGTACAACGAGTCTTCACGCACCAGATGGGCGCGGACGCGGGTCAAGTCACCCTCGTCCGATCCGCCGAAGCGATCGAACAACAGGCTCGAGACGGCGAGGCTCAGCACCGCGTCGCCGAGGAACTCCAGCCGTTCGTTGTGTTCGGCGCCGAAACTGCGGTGGGTGAGCGCCCGCAGCAGCAAATCGGGCCGCCGAAAGCGGTAATCCAGGCGCTGCTGAAGCGCGTCCTGTTTTGCATCCATGAATGCCAATGCCGGGGCCTTGCCGGCGCCGACTCAGTGACCGCCGGTGCTGTACCGGTACTTGATCAGCAGGAAGACGGGCCCGACCAGTTCGACTTCGTCGTCGTACGCGAACCCCACGCGGAACGTGTCACCCTGGGCTTCGATCTCCAGGTCTTCGCCCTTGATCATGTCCTGGATGTACTCGATGTCGCGCTGCCGGTTGAACGCATTGCGAATGCCGGGCACCGAGTTGGGCCGAGGCTCGGCGCGCATGACCTTGTCGACCGACTGGCGCGTGGTGATGTACTTCTGCACCGACGGGTACACGCGCAGCAGGAGCAGACCCACCATGGCCACGGCGACGGCCCAGAACAGCATGCCAAACAGGCTCAGGCCACGTTGGCGGCGGGCCGATGACGCTTTCGAAGACGCGAAACTCATGACGCTGAATGCTCCTCGTTGGTGGCAGGTCATTGGAACGGGCCGAAGCGCCCCAGATTACTGAAATTCATCCAGATGAAGAAGGCCCGGCCGACCAGATTCTCGTCGGGGACGAAGCCCCAGTACCGCGAATCCTGCGAATTGTCACGGTTGTCGCCCATCACGAAGTAGTGGCCGTCGGGCACCTTGCACGTCACGCCTTCAGCGCTGTAGGTGCAGTTCTTCTGGTACGGAAACACGGTGATGGGACGGAAGAGCTGGCCCGGGCCTTTTTCGTGCTGGATGCGGTGCTCCACGTCACCCAGCTTCTCGCGCAGGATGTTCATGTAGCGCATGCGCTCTTCGTCGTAGCCGTCGCCCGCCGGCGTGTGCGCCACCACCTGCCCGTTGAGCTTGAGCTCGTGGTTGGCGTAGCTGATCTCGTCGCCGGGCAAACCGACCACGCGCTTGATGTAGTCGATGCGCGGGTCGACCGGGTAGTGGAACACCACCACGTCGCCTCGCTTGGGGTCGTTGTTGGCGATGATCTTGGTGTTCAGCACCGGCAGCCGAATGCCGTAGTGGAACTTGTTGACCAGGATCAGATCGCCCACTTCCAGCGTCGGGATCATCGAGCCGGACGGGATCTTGAACGGCTCGAACAGGAACGAGCGCAGCAGGAAGACGACGATGATCACCGGGAACAGGCCGGCGGTCCAGTCGAGCCACCAGGGCTGCATCAGCAACCGGACCCGCGCTTCTTCGAGGTTGCCGTCGACCTGCTTGATGCCCTTGCTGGCCAGATCCGCGCGGCGTGCGGCATCCTGCTCTTCCAGGCGGCGTGCTGCCGCCTCACGGCGGGGCCGGAAATGAAAGCGCTCGGCCAGCCAGTAAAAGAACGTGACGAACGACAGGATGAACAGCAGCAACGAGAAGTTGCCCACCCATTTGTCCATGTACCAGCCGCCGAGGTAAACGATCAGAGCGCCGTACAACGCGGCGGTGAGGTAGCTCATGGGAAGGGGTTGCCGTAAGTTGGATGCTTGTTGTCAGTCGTCGACCTGCAGGATGGCGAGGAAGGCCTCCTGGGGCACCTCGACCGTCCCGATCTGCTTCATGCGTTTCTTGCCCGCCTTCTGCTTCTCCAGCAGCTTGCGCTTGCGGGTGATGTCGCCGCCGTAGCATTTTGCCAGCACGTTCTTGCGCAACGCCTTGATGTTCTCGCGGGCGATGATGTTGGCGCCGATGGCCGCCTGGATCGCCACGTCGTACATCTGACGCGGGATCTGCTCTCGCATCTTTGCGGCGACAGCACGCCCGCGGTACTGGCTTTGGGCGCGGTGGACGATCATGGCCAGCGGATCGACTCGGTCGCCGTTGATCAGGATGTCGACCTTCACCACATCGGCCGAGCGGTACTCCTTGAACTCGTAGTCCATCGACGCGTAGCCGCGCGAGATCGACTTCAGCTTGTCGAAGAAGTCGAGCACGATCTCGGCCAACGGCAACTCATAGGTCAGCATGACCTGCTTGCCGTGGTAGGCCATGTTCAGCTGGATGCCGCGCTTCTGGTTGCACAGCGTCATCACCGGGCCGACGTAATCCTGCGGCATGTACAGATGCACGGTCACGATGGGCTCGCGAATCTCGCGGATACGGCCCTGGTCCGGCATCTTGCTCGGGTTCTCCACCTCGATGACCTCGCCGTCGCCCAGCTCGACCTCGTAGACGACGCTCGGGGCCGTGGTGACGAGGTCTTGGTCGAACTCGCGCTCCAGCCGCTCTTGCACGATCTCCATGTGCAGCAGCCCCAGGAAGCCGCAACGGAAGCCAAAGCCAAGCGCCTGCGACACCTCAGGCTCGAAGCGCAGCGAACTGTCGTTGAGCTTGAGCTTCTCCAGCGCGTCACGCAACTGGTCGTACTCGCTGGCCTCGGTGGGATACAGGCCCGCGAAGACCTGAGGCTGGATTTCCTTGAACCCCGGCAGGGCCTGCGTGGCGGGGCCTGCATTGTTGGGCAGCTTCTTTTCCAGCGTGACGGTGTCACCCACCTTGGCGGCGGCCAGCTCCTTGATGCCCGCGATGATGAAGCCCACCTCGCCTGCCCGGAGCATGTCCCGGTTCTCGCTCTTGGGTGTGAACACACCCATGTGCTCGATGGGATAGACGGTGTTCGTCGCCATCATCCGGATTCGGTCGCCCTTGGCCAGTTGGCCATCGACGACGCGCACCAGCATGACCACGCCCACATAGTTGTCGAACCAGGCGTCGATGATCATCGCCCGCGGCGGGCCGACAGGATCACCCTTGGGCGCTGGCATGCGCGTGATCACGGCTTCGAGGATGTCGTCGATGCCGAGACCGGTCTTGGCTGAACAGGGAATCGCATCGGCAGCGTCGATGCCGATCACGTCCTCGATCTCTTCCTTGGCGCGCTCGGGATCGGCCTGCGGCAGATCCATCTTGTTGAGCACCGGCACGACCTCGACACCCAGCTCGATCGCGGTGTAGCAGTTGGCGACCGTCTGCGCCTCCACGCCCTGACTGGCGTCGACCACCAGCAATGCGCCCTCGCAGGCCGACAACGATCGGCTCACTTCATACGAGAAGTCGACGTGCCCCGGTGTGTCGATCAGATTGAGGTTGTAGGTCTGACCGTTGCGGGCGGTGTATTGCAGTGCCGCGGTCTGCGCCTTGATCGTGATGCCCCGCTCGCGTTCGATGTCCATCGAATCGAGCACCTGCGCCTCCATCTCTCGGTCACTCAAGCCACCGCAGCGCTGGATGATCCGATCAGCCAGCGTGCTCTTGCCGTGGTCGATGTGGGCAATGATGGAGAAGTTGCGGATGTGGTCCATGAGACTGGGGACGGAGCTTCCTGCGGATGGCTTCAACGACTGAGGCGTCGCACGGAAAGCTCGAATCGCGAAGCGATGTGAAGGCCCGCCGGGTGGGGCCAGACATAAAAAAAAGGCACGTCCAAAAATGGAGACGCGCCTTCCAACAAAAACGTATGGCAACTGCTTGTTGGGCCTTCATTGTAGCCAAAAGGCCCCCGCTGCAAGCCGCGTATTTCCTGGGTTGGCGCTCGTTGCAGGGTGCCAACAGCGAAATCTTTCAACAGTTTATCCACAACCTGTTGTGCATACCCTGGGGACAGTTTTACGGACCTCCAGAACATGCCAAAGCGCTCACTAAACAGCAGATTGCGGGTGTCATTGTATCCGTCCACAGCCGCAATCCAGGTCACCCAATAAATGTTTGTTGGCACACACAAACTTATCCGTCGCAACGGAGCGACGAGCAGCAAGTGACATGCCAATCGGCCTGGTCTGAAACACTCCCACGACGTGAAAAGACCCGCCACCCCAGTCGGGCAGCGGGTCTCTCAAATCGCCCGGAGATGGATCAGCGGGTCGGCCGGATGACGATGTAGTTCACCCAGTCGCCACGGCGCACCAGCAAGGTCACCGCCTTGTCCTTGTTGAGCTTTCCGACGACGACACCGAACTGCTTCACGTCGGCCACCTCCGTGTTGTCGATCGAGAGGATCACGTCACCCTCACGGATGCCAGCCCGCGCGGCAGCACCTTCGACGGCCTCGACCCGAACGCCTCCTCGGACCTTCAGTTCCTTCTTCTGCGCGTCGGTCAGTTCGGCCACGGTCAAGCCCAGGTGTGCCTTGGCCGCCGACGACGACGGCGTCTCGGCCGGCGTCGGGGTGCGCGACTTCGCGCTGTCGGCTTCCAATTCAGCCACCGTCAAGGTGATGTCCTTGTAGGCGCCACGGCGGAACACCTGCAGGGTTGACTTGGTACCGGGCTTGGTGGCGCCGATCATGCGTTGCAGATCGACCGACTTCTCCACCTGACGGCCATCGACCTTCACGATGATGTCGCCCGCCTCGATGCCGGCCTTCTCCGCCGGTGTGCCCTGCTCGACGCTTTGCACCAGCGCACCCACCGGCTTGCCCAGACCGATCGACTCGGCCACTTCCTTGGTGACGGGGCCGATGCGCACGCCGATGCGGCCGCGGACCACGCGGCCCCCCGCGCGAAGTTGATCGGCCACGCGCATCGCCTCGTCGATCGGGATCGCGAAGGAGATGCCGGCATAGGCACCCGAGGGGCTGTAGATCTGGGAGTTGATGCCCACGACCTCGCCGCGCAGGTTGAGCAACGGGCCGCCCGAGTTGCCCGGGTTCACTGCCACGTCGGTTTGCAGCAGCGGCACATAGTCACCCGTGTCTCGCTGCTTCGCGCTGACGATGCCGGCTGTCACCGTGTTCTCGAGGTTGAATGGCGAGCCGATCGCCATCACCCATTCGCCCACGCGAAGCTTGTTCACGTCGCCGATCTTCACGGCCGGCAGCCCGGACGCTTCGATCTTGACCACGGCCACGTCGGTGCGTGTGTCGGCACCGATGACCTTGGCCTTGAACTCACGCTTGTCGGTCAGGGTGACGATGAGCTCGTCGGCGCCTTCCACGACGTGCGCGTTGGTCATCACAAAGCCATCTGCGCTCAGGATGAAGCCCGAGCCCACGCCACGGCGCTGCGGGAGATCGTCATCCTCGTCGTCGTTGTTTCCGCGCGGATTGCGGCCGCCGGGCATGGGGATCCCGAATCGCCGGAAAAACTCCTCCAGATTCGGATCCACCTGCGCATTGCCACGGCCCGCGCGTTTGGCCTTTTCACTGGTGCGGATGTTGACCACCGAGGGCCCGACCATTTCGGCCAGGTCCGCAAAGTCGGGCATGGCGCGCAACTGGGGCTGCGCCTGCGGCTGAGCCGACGCGGGCGCCGGCTGAAGCAGTGCGAAAGTGGCTGCCAGCGAAAGGGTTGCGGCAGCGAACAAGCCACGCGGAGCGCGGCGACCGGCCATCGTGATGGCTTGGGATTGCATGGGTTCTCCTTGAAGAACGGCGAGGGATAGACAAGTCTGCCGCCCGCCCACCACGGACCCTAACGTTTGCGTTCGAGTGCCGTAGCGAACTGCTTGAGGGTATCGATGGGTACGTCGCCCATCACGGTGACCCACTGGTCGTCCCGGCGGGTCATCAGCGTGTGCGTCGCACCGATCGAACCGACGACCTCGCCTTGGTGTCGCTTCGAATCAAAAGGTTCGACGAAAAGTGACACATGCGTGAGGCCGTCCGAGTAAATCGACTGCAACACGACAGGCGCAGAAGGTCCGCCATTGGGATCAAGCGTGCGTTTGGCGCACTGCACTTGGCGAAATCCCGAAGGCAGGCTGGCCAGACGCCAGCCCTCGCTGTCCAGGCTGGTCGGCAGCACGGCGGGCCGAACCACACGATACCCATCCAGTCGCCGCAAGGGCTCCAGGATCATCGCCGGCCGAGGCTTGCCGCCCAGGGCCAGCTCGGAGAAAGCGGCCGACTCCAGCATTTGCCCATTGGGCGCGAGGATGTCCGCCCGCAACAGCAGGCCCGTCTGGCGTTCGGCCCAAAGCCGCTGGCTGAATCTCAGCCCATCGCGGGCGCGCAACAACGCGACTTCGGCCTCATAGCCGGCGATGCGGTCGACGCCCAGGGGGCGCAGTTCGTACGATTCGAGCACCCGCAGGTCGCCACCGGCCACCACCGCCGGAAAGGTCGCCCGCACGTCGCGTTGCTCGACCACCGCCACGCGGGCTCGCGGCCACACGGTGTGGACGACCTCGTTGTGGCGCAGCATGCTGCGGGCTTCGCCGTCGAGCGCAACCACGCTCTCGTATTGCTGATCCCCATCGGCAAAGTGGGTGACACGGGAACTGGTGACGGACGTGGCCGTGCTGACGACCAAGGTGCCGTGGTAGTTGCGTTGGGAGGCTGCTTCGTGCAAGCGCGTCAACCAACTGCGTGCGTCGAGCGCGCGGGCCCTGGCTTCAGCCCCCGGCGCACCGGTGTCTTGCGACCAAGCCAACGAAGGCCAGGTACAGGCCGCCGCGAGGCTGGCGGCCGAAATGCGCCGCACCCAAAGAGCGCAGCCGCCTTTCCTCAACCGAACACTCACCGGCACACGCGAGGTCATGATGCGCGATCAGCGCCCATCCGGCGTGACCGCCACCTGACGCACCCCGCCCGGCACGCTCAACGCTGAGCTTTGGGCGAACTGGCGGTGCGCATTCAGATATCGATCGAGCTCTGGGTTGCGAATCATGTCACCGACCTGAACGGCACTCGCACCGGCCCCGGCGCCGACAGCCACCATGGAGGGCGCTGCCTGCGTCGAAGCGGGAACGGCCGCCAGCGTCGCGCCCGACGACACCGAGGGCTGGGGGCCCGACGAGCTCATCACCACCAGCGCCCCCGTGACCATCACGCCCGCTGCCATTGCCATCGGCGCGGCCCAGCGCTGGCGTCGGCCGCCGGCCACGGCCTGGATCGGGAGGGCCACCGGCGCGGCCAGCGGCTCGACCCGGGACGGCGCCAACACGACCGGCTCCTGGGCCAGTCGCTGGCGCAGGGCCAGCAAAAACGCCTGATCGTGCTGTGCGTCGCTGGCGAGATCGTCGGACCGCATGACATCACCGATCAGCTGATAGCTGTGCCATCGGGCGCGCAGCGACGCGTCGTCTCGCCAGCCGTCAAAGGTGGCAGCTGCCTCGTGGGCACTCGCTTCGCCGTCACACAGCGCCGAGAGCTGCAACCAACGGCGTTCGTTCGATTCGTCAACAGGATGGGTCATGGGAACACTCCAGTCTCGGCGTATTCGGTCTTCACCAGCGCTCGCCGTCGCGCGTGTCCAGCAATGGGCGCAACCGCTGTGCGATCGCTTCGCGGGCACGGAAGATCCGTGACCGCACGGTGCCGATGGGGCAATTCATCACATCCGCAATTTCTTCGTAGCTCAGACCCTCGATTTCCCGCAGGGTGATGGCCTGCCGCAAATCCTCTGACAAGGCTTCGATGGCCGCGTTCACCGTGGCAGCGATTTCCTTGCTGGCCAGCAGAGCATCTGGCGTGGCCATGTCGCTTGGTTCCAATCCTCGGCGCGAAGTTTCATCGTCGTCATCGCCGCCGCTCAGGGCGGCGTCGGTCACCAAGGGGTCGCGCTTTAGGTCGACGAGTGCCTTCTTCGCCGTGTTGACCGCGATCCGGTAGAGCCAGGTATAGAAGGCGCTCTCTCCTCGGAACTGCGGCAGCGCGCGATAGGCGCGGATGAAGGACTCCTGGGCGATGTCGGCCACGAGATCCACATCGCGCACCATCCGGCCAATCAGCCGCTCGATACGGCGCTGGTACTTCACGACCAGCAGTTCGAAGGCGCGAACGTCACCCTGCTTGACGCGCTCGACCAGCGCGGCGTCGACGTCGGGGCCTGCGGCAGTCATGCGAGGCCCTCCGGTACGCTGGTGCGAGCCGAAGGGCCATTGGGCGCTGGCTGTCGCAGTGCCACCTGCAAGCCATGCCAACCGCTTTCGTCATCACGACGCTGAATGGGCAACCAAAGCCGCTCGCCCATCACCGTTCGAGCACTCAAAAGCATGAAGCGGGCCAGGCGAAGCTCGACTCTGACCAGGTCAAGTGCGATCAACCGACCGGGTCCACCCGGGGTATGGAGATGTCTCAAATGCCAGCCTGCCCCGTCCCAGCGCAGGAGGCAGGGCGCCACCGTGGCCACGCGGCGCCACGCCCAGGCCCCAGCCACCCCAGAGGCTGACGCCATGACCATGGCCGCCGGCAACAGCAGGCGCCCCTCGAGATGAGCCGCCAAGCCCAGGTCATGGCTGATCATCCAGGCGCCCAGGGCGGCAACAGCCGACATGGCGAGACCCGCCGCAGCCAGGGCCCACGGGCCGCGACGCGCGACGGGGAAATCGGCAGGTGGCGCTACGCGCATGAGGCGCGACGCAAAAGGTGGCGACGCGTGTGCGTCAAATGCGGCCGAACACCAGCGTACCGTTGGTGCCGCCGAAGCCGAAATTGTTCTTCACCGCGAGATCGATCTTCATCTCCCGCGCTGTGTTGGCGCAGTAGTCCAGGTCGCATTCGGGATCCTGGTTGAAGATGTTGATCGTCGGCGGCGACACTTGGTCGCGCAATGCCAGCACGGTGAACACCGATTCGATGCCACCGGCGCCACCCAGCAGGTGACCGGTCATCGACTTGGTGGAGTTCACGACCAGTTGCTTGGCATGGCCGCCAAACGCCAGCTTGATCGCGTTGGTTTCATTGGCATCGCCCAGCGGCGTCGAGGTGCCATGGGCGTTCAGGTACTGGACCTGATCGGCATTGATGCCCGCGTTGCGCAGTGCCGCCATCATCGAGCGCTTGGGGCCGTCGACGTTCGGCGCCGTCATGTGATACGCATCGCCGCCCATGCCGAAGCCGCGGAGCTCAGCGTAGATCTTGGCGCCACGCTTCTTGGCGTGCTCGTATTCTTCCAACACCAACACGCCCGCGCCCTCGCCCAGCACAAAGCCATCGCGGTCTTTGTCCCAGGGGCGCGAGGCGGTAGCCGGGTCGTCGTTGCGTGTCGACAGCGCCCGCGCGGCCGCGAAGCCACCCACGCCCAACAGCGACACGGTGGCTTCCGCACCACCTGCCACCATGACATCGACATCGCCGTACTCGATCATGCGACCGGCCTGGCCAATGCAATGCAAACCCGTCGTGCAGGCCGTGACCACCGCCAGGTTCGGCCCGGTGAAGCCGTACCGAATGGCCAGATGGCCCGAGATCATGTTGATGATCGATGCCGGCACGAAGAAGGGCGAGATACGGCGTGGGCCTCGCTCAAAAGTGGTCTTCGCCGTGGACTCGATCTCCGGCAGGCCACCGATCCCTGACCCGATCATGCAGCCAATGCGCTCGGCCGTTTCTTCGGTCAATTCATCGTTCGTGGGCAAGCCCGCATCGCGAACCGCCTGGATCCCTGCTGCCATCCCAAAGTGGATGAAGCTGTCCATGTGCTTCGCTTCCTTGCCCGGGATGTACTCTTCGAGCGGGAAGTTCTTCACTTCACCTGCGAACTGGCAGGCGATGGCGGATGCATCAAACCGGGTGATGGGGCCGATGCCCGAACGGCCGGCCAGGATGTTGGCCCAACCTTCGGAAACGGTATTGCCGACCGGGCAGACAAGGCCCAGGCCGGTGATGACGACACGTCGACGGGTCATGCGTTCGAAATGCTGATCGCTGGCGGCCCGGGACAGGCCGTCCGAATGGACTTCAGGCCTTGGCGTGGGCCTTGGCGTAGTCGATCGCCAACTGAACCGTGGTGATCTTCTCGGCTTCTTCGTCGGGGATCTCGATGCTGAACTCGTCTTCGAGGGCCATCACCAGCTCCACGGTGTCCAGCGAATCAGCGCCGAGGTCGGCCACGAAAGCCTTCTCGTTGCTGACGTCGGCTTCCGGAACGCCCAGTTGCTCGGCAATGATCTTCTTGACGCGTGCTTCGATATCGCTCATGACTCCTCCAGGAGGTTGCGTAAAACGGGCCGGATTCTACGCTGGCAGGGTGCCAGCCCCGGCGGGGGACATCAGGCCATGAACATGCCGCCGTTGACGTGCAGTTCAGTGCCAGTGATATAGGCTGCTCGGGGCGAGGCCAGGAAGGCGACCGCGTCAGCGATCTCGCCAGGCTGGCCCAGGCGCTGCAGGGGAATCTGCTGCAACAAGGCGGTCTTTTGCGCCTCGGGCAATGAGTCGGTCATGTCGGTGGCGATGAAGCCAGGCGCGACGCAATTGACGGTGATGGAGCGGCTGCCCAACTCACGGGCCAACGCGCGGGTCATGCCGGCCACGCCGGCCTTGGCCGCCGCGTAGTTCGCTTGCCCAGGGTTGCCTGAAGCCCCTACCACCGACGTGATGTTCACGATGCGGCCGTAGCGCTGTTTCATCATGGGGCGCATGACGGCGCGAGACATTCGGAAGACGGCCTTCAAGTTGGTGTCGATCACGGCGTCCCAGTCTTCGTCTTTCATTCGCATCGACAACATGTCGCGCGTGATGCCAGCGTTGTTGACGAGCACATGCAGGGCACCATGCTCTTTCACGATCGCGTCCACGAGGGCGTCCACGCCGGGGCCATCGTTGACGTTCAGATTCACACCCTTGCAACCTGCGTGCCCGGCCAGCGCTTCGCTGATCGCCGCGGCGCCGCCGTCACTGGTGGCGGTACCCACGACCTTCATGCCGCGCGCGGCCAGCTCCAGTGCGATCGCCCGGCCAATGCCGCGAGATGCGCCCGTCACGAGGGCCACTTGCCCCTGCATGGTGATGTCGCTCATGCCAACAAACCCTTCACTTCGGCCAGCGAGGCCGGGTCGAACAAAGTGGCGCTGACGGCTTCAGCGTCGATGCGCTTGACCATACCAGCCAGCACCTTGCCTGGCCCGCATTCGATGATGTGGCTGAGGCCGCGAGCCCGCAGCGCCTGGATCACCTCGACCCACCGCACCGGTCCAAACGCCTGGCGATAGAGCGCGTCGCGAATCGCGACGGGCTCATCGACGCACGCCACGTCGATGTTGTTGATCACGGCGATCTTCGGAGCGGCAATGTCGATGTCCGCCAGACGGGTCTTCAACCGCTCGGCGGCCGGCTTCATCAAGCTCGAGTGGAATGGTGCCGACACCGGCAAGGGCAGCGCGCGCTTCGCCCCTTTAGCTTTCAGCACTTCACACGCCTTTTCGACGCCCGCCTTGCTGCCAGCGATCACCGTCTGCTTGGGGTCATTGAAGTTCACCGCCTCCACCACTTCGCCGCTGGCTTCTGCAGCCTCGAAGCAACCCGCGCGAACGGCATCGGCGTCCATGCCCAGGATGGCCGCCATGGCGCCCTGCCCCACAGGCACCGCTTCCTGCATGGCCTGTGCGCGTAACCGCACCAGCGGCAGCGCATCGGCAAGCGTCAGACAGCCCGCCGCGACCAGCGCGGTGTACTCGCCCAGCGAGTGGCCCGCCACCGCCGCCGGCTGGGCGCCGCCTTCGGCAAGCCAAGCGCGGTAGCAGGCGATGCCGGCCGTGAGCATCACCGGCTGGGTGTTGGTGGTCAGGTCCAGTTGCTCTTTCGGACCCGAGTGAATCAGACCGCCGATGTCTTCGCCCAGTGCGGCAGAGGCTTCGGCCAGCGTCTGCCGAACGGCTGGATGGTCGCCCCAGGCATCGAGCATGCCTACAGCCTGCGAACCCTGGCCCGGAAAGACGAATGCAAACGCGCTCATCAAGAAAACACCTACTGGTCGGAAAGGGATGGAAAGACGCTGCCGAATGGCGGGTCAGAAATCCAGCAACACGGCGCCCCAGGTGAAGCCGCCCCCGACGCCCTCGAGCATCAGGGTCTGCCCACGCTGGACTTGGCCCGATCGCACCGCGTGGTCCAACGCCAGCGGAATCGACGCAGCGGACGTGTTGCCATGCTCATCGACAGTGACGACCACGCGCTCAGAGGGCAGCTTCAACTTGCGCGCGGTGCCCTGCATGATGCGAATGTTGGCCTGGTGGGGGATCAGCCAATCAATGTCCTCGGCGCGGCGGCCGGCGGCCTCCAGCACTTCGCGAGCCACTTCGTCGAGAACCTTGACGGCCAGCTTGAACACGGCCTGACCGTCCATCTTGAGCAATGGATCTCCGAGCACCTGCCCACCAGACACCGTACCAGGCGTGCAGAGGATGTCCATGTGCTGCCCATCCGCGTGCAAGCGCGTCGCGAGGATGCCAGGCTCTGCGGACGCCTCCAGTACAACGGCACCCGCGCCATCGCCAAACAGCACACAGGTGGTACGGTCGTTGAAATCCAGGATCCGCGAAAAGACTTCGGCCCCGATCACCAGCGCGCAGCTCGCCGCACCGGATCGGATCATCGCGTCGGCCACCGACAAGCCGTAGACGAAGCCCGAGCACACGGCTTGCAGGTCGAACGCCGGACAACCCTGTATGCCCAACTTGCGCTGGATGATGGTGGCCGTCGACGGGAACACCATGTCCGGTGTCGACGTGGCGACGATGATCAGATCGACATCGTCGGGAACGCGGCCGGCAGACTCCAGTGCATGCCGAGCGGCTTCGACACCCAGGTCGCTGGCGTTGACATCTGCCTCAGCGAATCGGCGCGCCCGGATTCCGGTGCGCTCCACGATCCATTCGTCAGAGGTCTCGAGACCCCGCGCCGCCAGCTGGGCGGCCAATTCGACGTTGCTCACGCGCTTGGGCGGCAGCATGCTGCCGGTGCCAGTGATGCGAGCGTAGCGGTGGGGAGGGATGCGGTCGACGGAAGCGTTCATGCGGCGGGGCGCACGGGCTCGTCTTTAGGCGGCAGCTCAGCGGCTCGCAGCGTTTCGACGATGCGCTCGTGCACCTGTTCGGGCAGGCGATTGCGGGCCGCATCATAAGCCCGCCCAAGTGCCTGGCGGAATGAGTACGCATCGGCGGACCCATGGCTCTTGAACACCAAGCCCTGCAGGCCCAGAAGAGCGGCCCCGTTGTAGCCGCGTGGATCGAAGCGCTTCTTGAAATGCCGCAAGATGGGCCAAGCCACCAAAGCGGCGAATTTAGCCATCAGATGACGCTTGAACTCGGCACGAAGAAAGCCGGTGAGCATGTGCGCCAGACCTTCGCTGGTCTTCAGCGCCACATTTCCAACGAAGCCATCGCACACCACGATGTCGACGGTGCCCTTGAAAATGTCGTTGCCCTCGACGTTGCCGTAGTAATTGAGCTGGCCGGCATTGGCGGCCGCGCGCAGCAGCTCGCCCGCCTGCTTGATGGTATCGCTGCCTTTGATGACCTCGGAGCCGATGTTCAGCAGACCCACGCTGGGTTCTGCGGTGCCATCGAGCGCGGAGACCAGTGCGCTGCCCATGACGGCGAATTGCAGCAGGTGTTCGGCGGAACAATCGACATTCGCGCCCAGATCCAGCATCGTCGTGAAGCCGGGCCGCTCATTCGGGATGACCGAGGCAATGGCAGGGCGATCGATGCCGTCGATGGTCTTGAGCACATAGCGCGAGATGGCCATCAGGGCGCCGGTGTTGCCGGCAGAGACCACCACGTCACCACGGGCCTTCCCGTCAGCATCTGCCTTGAGCTGATTGATGGCGACCCGCATCGACGAGTCTTTCTTGCGGCGCAGCGCGACCTCGATGGGATCGTCCATGGAGACGATCTCGGTGCAGGGCACCAACGTGCAGCGGGGCCACTGGCTGGCTGGCGCGATCGCGTCAGCGATGCCCACCAAGACCAGATCAGCTTCAGGGTGGCTCGCGAGGAATTCCTTGCAAGCAGGCAGCGTGACGGACGGGCCGTGATCGCCACCCATGCAGTCGACAACGACGCGAACGCGATCAAGCGGCGTCAGGGAATGTGCGTGCGACACGTTCTGGAATGGCAAATGCCGCAGTCAAGCTGCGGCATTGTGTTCAATTCACTCGTTGGGGCAGGCACTCGCCAACCCGGCCGGTGCAAAAGAAAGCGGTCAGACCCGGATCAGGCGTCTGCCTTGGTCTTCAACACCTTGCGACCGCGGTAGAAACCTGTCGGGCTGATGTGGTGACGCAGGTGCACTTCACCGGTGGTCGGCTCGATCGCGGTGCCGGGCTGGACCAGTGCGTTGTGCGAACGATGCATGCCGCGCTTGGACGGCGACTTCTTGTTTTGCTGGACAGCCATGGAATGCTCCTGGAACACCACCTCAGCGGCGGCGCAGCGTGTGCTCGGCGCCAATGGCGACGCACGAACACTCATGAAAGTTGGACACACCCGGCGCCGCTTGAAGGCCACGCAACGCGCTCAACAAAGACGCGCCGCCTTATCTTCTTCTTGCCAGCAGGCCGATCTGAAGTCGCACCTTTGGCCGGGAAAGCCTGAAAGTATAGCACCCTTCGGTCAGGGCGTGCCACCAGGCGACCCAAGAGTGCCTGTCGACTACGTCTCACCCTCGCCAGGCTTCTTCTTGAGCTGAGCGAGTGCGGCAAATGGATTGGGCCGCGGCGACGGTTCATCCACAGCGTCCTGCTCCGGCGTCATCGGCAGGGGTTGCGGGCAGGCCTCATGGCGGGGCACCAAGGGAAGCTCGAGCAGCAGCTCATCTTCCACCAGCTCTCGCAGATCCATGTGGCGCTGCAACTCGAGGACATCCTCCTCCAGCTCCGCGTCCAGCGCCTCGGCTTGCGACGCGTCGCGTACAAAGCGAATCCACCGGTCCACATCCAGCGCCGCGGGCATCGGGCCCAGGCAGCGCTGGCACTGCATGCTGACGCAGCCTTGGGCCGTCACATGCAACCAAACTTCGGGCTCGCCGCCAGTGACCGGCCGCTGCTCCCCTTGCACTTGCCAATGGATCGGCTCACCTTCAGGGTGCGCCCCCAACACCGAGCCGGACAGGCGCTCCAGTTCCGTCAATGGCCATTCGCCCGACAACTCACCGGCGGCGGCCACAAACGCCCCCACATCCAGCCGGCGAGGGTCGATCGGTTTCGCATTCATGCAGGCAGTTTAGCGGCCCGCCGATACGAGCTTCGGGTGAAATAATTGTTCATGCCCGACTTGCCCTCCCACACGACGCCTCGCCTGATTCTGGGCTCCACCTCCCGCTATCGCCGCGAGCTGCTCGAACGGTTGAAGCTGCCGTTCGATGTGGCCTCACCCCATGTGGATGAGGCCCCACTTCCCGGCGAGACGCCTGCCGCACTCGCGCAGCGGTTGGCACTGGCCAAGGCGCGGGCGGTCGCCGCATCTCGCCACGGAGAAGACGCCATCGTGATCGGCTCGGACCAAGTCGCGGACGTTGATGGCGAACCCATCGGGAAGCCAGGCACCCACGAACGCGCCGTGGCCCAGCTGCGCCGCATGAGCCAGCGGAGCATCGTGTTTCAAACGGCAGTTGCGGTCGTCCGGGCCCGAACCGGCTTCGAGGCGGTCCGACTGGCCCCCGTCCGCGTGCAATTCCGGGACTTGAGCGATGCCGAGATCGAGCGCTATCTGAGGCTCGAGCAACCCTATGACTGCGCCGGCAGCGCTAAGTCGGAGACGCTGGGCATCGCTCTGCTGAGCGCCATCGAATCGGACGACCCCACCGCGCTGGTCGGGCTGCCGCTGATCAGGACTTGCGAACTGCTGCGAGCCGCCGGTTTGGACCCCATCGCCATGGCGGGTCTGGCCCCATGAGCGCGCGCCCCGGTCGTTTGGTCCTGATGCCCAATACGCTCGATCTGGGAGCCACTCCAGAGCCCATCGATCAGGTCCTCACCGCCCATGCGCTGCAACGCGCTGCACATCTGAAGCATTGGGTGGTCGAAAGCGCCAAGACCGCACGCGCATTTCTGAAGCGCGTCGATGCGCACGCCGCGCTGACCACCCCGCTGCAGCAGCTGTCGATTCAAGAGCTGCCTCGCGCCCGCAAGGGCAGCGGCACCTCGGTGGACAGCGCAGAGTGGAAAGCGCTGCTGGCTCCCGCACTGGCCGGCCACGACATCGGCCTGCTGTCTGACGCGGGCCTGCCAGCGGTGGCCGACCCCGGCGCCGCCCTCGTCGCCACGGCGCACACGCTGGGGCTGACGGTGGAGCCCATGGCCGGGGCCAGCTCAGTGACACTGGCGGTGGCCGCCAGTGGCCTGAATGGCCAGCGCTTCGCGTTCGAAGGCTACTTGCCGCAGAACTCAGCGGAGCGACTGCAGCGCGTGCGTGAATTGGAGCAGCGCTCCCGCCGTGAGGGGCAGACCCAGTTGGTCATCGAGACGCCGTACCGCAACGAAGGGCTGCTCAAGGCGCTGAGCGACGCACTTCACCCCGACACCCGCCTGTCCGTGGCCTGCGGCCTGACCTCTCAGGCGGGGTGGTGCCGAACGCAGCACGTCTCAGCCTGGCGACGTGAGCTGCAAGAGTCCGAGCGCCCACTAATGCCAGACACACTGCCCGCGGTCTTCATGTGGCTGGCAGGCTGAAGCCCAGCACGCGCGGACGTCAGGCGGTACGTACCACCAGATGACCGAGCGCGATACCCACCACGTCCGCCAGCACGTCCCCCCAAGAGGACTCGCGGGTCGGGGTCAAGGCCTGGAAACACTCGATGCCAATGCCAAAGGCCAGCAGCGCCACCGCCAAGCACCAAGCCGGCTCGAAGCGTGCCTGCTTTCCAATGGCCCAAAGCAACAAGAAGGCCGCCGCATGTCGAACCTTGTCCGCGTGGGCGAACCAGTCAGGCCCCTGACCACCCGGCATCAAAGCCAACGCCAGGATGGCCAGCATCGCCAACGCGAAGGCGGCACGCCACCAAGCAAGCCGATCGAGCATTGTTCAATCAGACTTTCGACAGCCCACCCAGAAGCGCAGCCACCTTGCGTTTGGGCCGGATATTGGGGGACAGCCGATTGGGGCTGGGTGTGACCGGAGCACTCTTCTCCCATGCGGCGGGACCGTCGCTGGGCTTGGGCTCGTAGGGCTTGTCGAAAAACGGATCGCGTGGCGCAGAGCGAGGCTCGTAGCGACGTGAAGGCGACGCCGGGGCCGCATCGGCGCGCCCTTCGCGAGCGGCGCCACGCTCATCTTCCCGAGACGGACGCCTGCGCGGGCGGTCTTCGTCCAACTCCAACGCCTCGAGATCGAGCTTCTTCTTG
This sequence comes from Ideonella lacteola, assembly GCF_038066555.1. NCBI lineage: Bacteria > Pseudomonadati > Pseudomonadota > Betaproteobacteria > Burkholderiales > Sphaerotilaceae > Ideonella > Ideonella lacteola. The sequence continues at coordinate 25,667 of NZ_JBBUTG010000007.1, forward strand.
ATCAGCTTCTCGATGTCGGCCACCAAGCGCGCATCGTTGCGCGTGACCAAGGTGACCGCCAGGCCCGAAGCACCCGCCCGGCCGGTGCGGCCGATGCGGTGCACGTAGTCCTCGGCATTGAACGGCACATCGAAATTGAACACCGCCGGAAGATCGGCAATGTCCAGACCGCGCGCGGCCACATCAGTAGCGACCAACAGGTCGACCTCGCCAGCCTTGAAGGCGGCCAGTGACTTGAGCCGCTCGTCCTGCGACTTGTCACCATGCAACGCAGACGTCCGCATGCCATCGCGCTCGAAAGAGCGCGCCAGGCGGGCTGCGCCCAGCTTGGAGTTGACAAAGACGATCGCTTGGGTGATCGAGCGTTCCCGCAACAAATGCACGATAGCCCGACGCTTGTCGTCGTCGGCCACGCTGTAGAAGCGCTGCTCCACCGTCGAGGCCGTGGCATTGGGCCGCGCCACCTCCACGAGGATCGGATCCTGAAGGTAGCTGCCCGCCAGCTTCTTGATCTCTGGCGAAAACGTCGCCGAGAACAACAGCGTCTGGCGCTGCTTGGGCAGATAACTGAGGATGCGCTGCAGATCCGGTAGGAAGCCTATGTCCAGCATCCGGTCAGCCTCATCGAGCACCACGTACTCGACCTGATTGAGCACCGCGTTCTTGGCTTCGATGTGATCGAGCAAGCGGCCCGGGGTGGCAATCAGAATCTCGACACCGGCCTTGAGCTCCAAGGTCTGCGGCTTCATGTCGACACCGCCGAAGACCACCGCTGCCCGCAGATTCGAGTGCTTGGCGTAGGCCTTGACGTTGTTGGCCACCTGGTCCGCGAGTTCTCGCGTCGGCGCCAACACCAGCGCGCGCACCGGATGGCGGGCCGGTGAAGCGCTGGCGTTCTCATGCTTCAACATCTTTTGAAGCAATGGAATGGAGAAGGCCGCCGTCTTTCCGGTGCCGGTCTGAGCCGCCCCCATCACATCGCGACCCGCCAAGACGATCGGAATCGCCTTGGCCTGGATCGGCGTCATGGTGGCATAGCCCTGGTCGGCCACGGCCCGCAGCAGCTTGCCGTCGAGCGGCAGCGTGTCGAAACGGGCGGGGGGAGGATTTTCGGCGGCCTCAGGGGCGCCAACCTGCAGGTCGGAACTCATCGGCTCGCATTATCGCTCTTACAACAGGCGACTACACTTTGACAATTGGGGCCGAAGCCCAGCTTTATCAGAATATTGCCGTCCGAGGGGCGGCGCAGAGAGAATTCGACCCATGATCCTTGTCACCGGCGGCGCCGGCTTCATCGGCAGCAATTTCGTCCTCGACTGGCTCGAACACCCGCAGACGCGCGACGAGGCGGTCGTCAATCTGGATGCCCTGACCTACGCCGGCAACCTTCGGAACCTCGAGTCCCTTCAAGGAAATGCCAAGCACGTGTTCGTGCGCGGCGACATCTGCGATAGAGAGCTCATGGACCGCTTGCTGGAGCAGCACCGCCCACGCGCCATCGTCCACTTCGCCGCCGAAAGCCACGTGGATCGCAGCATCCACGGCCCTGGTGAATTCATGCGGACGAATGTGCAGGGCACATTCACGTTGCTGGAGGCGGCGCGGGCCCACTGGGCATCACTGCCCGAGTCCGAACGCAGCGCCTTCCGTTTCCACCACGTCAGCACCGACGAGGTATACGGCAGCCTGGCCCCCGGCGCGCCGGCGTTCACCGAAACCCACCCCTACGAGCCGAACAGCCCCTACTCTGCCAGCAAGGCTGCGAGCGACCACCTCGTGCGGGCCTGGCACCACACCTACGGCCTGCCGGTGGTGACCACCAACTGCTCCAACAACTACGGGCCCTACCACTTCCCCGAGAAGTTGATCCCGCTGATGATCGTCAACGCACTGGCCGGCAAACCGCTGCCGGTCTACGGTGACGGGCAGCAGATCCGCGATTGGCTCTACGTCAAAGACCACTGCAGCGGCATCCGCGCCGTGCTGCAGGGCGGCCGCCTCGGGGAGACGTACAACATTGGCGGCTGGAACGAGCAGGCCAACATCGACATCGTGAAGACGATCTGTGCACTGCTCGACGAGTTGCGCCCCGATCCGGCGGGAGCCTATGCCCGCCTGATCACCCACGTCGCCGACCGGCCCGGTCACGACCGACGCTACGCGATCGACGCACGCAAGATCGAGCGCGAGCTCGGCTGGCGACCCGCGGAGACCTTTGAATCAGGCATCCGCAAGACGGTGCAGTGGTATCTCGACCATGCCGAATGGGTGGCCGAAATGCAAAGCGGTGAGTACCGCGAGTGGCTGGAAACGAACTACGTACAGCGCGGCGCCTAGTGTCCTGTTCTAGAAACGAAACGCGCGGGGCGGACCAGGCCAAGGAGCCAACCAAGCCCATGAAGTCGTCGCCGCGGAACGGGCGCCAAGTCGGCAGGAATCGCAGACTGCGCAGCGACGATCGGGCGCTGTCGACGTTTAGCCGCGGACCGGCCAGCAGCGCCTGGTGACGATGATCCGATGAGATTCCTGGTCCTGCCGTTCGTCCTGTCCGTGTTGTTCACATTCGTCGTGCTACGCCTGTTCGGCGGACACGTGCTTTGGATCAACCACAGCTCGCGCAATGACCCCCAGGCGCTGCACGTTCACCCCGTGCCGCGACTGGGAAGCATCGGCATCGCGCTGGCACTGGGCTTCGGCGTGCTGCAGATCCTGTGGACGGCGCCTCAACTGTCAGGGCCCCAGTTGCAACTGCTGGGCGCGGCGCTCGCCGCTGCGGCGATCGGCCTGACCGAAGACCTCACTGGGTCGGTGTCGGTACGCCTGCGTCTGGTGTGGGTCACGATCGCGGCGCTGATGGCAAGCCTCATCGATGGCGTGAGAGTCCAGCACACGGACTTGGCCTGGCTCGACTGGGTGTTGGCCAATTCGCCGATCACTTCGCTGCTGCTGACCGCCTTCATCATCACAGGGCTGACCAACGCCTTCAACATCATCGACGGCCTGAACGGGCTCGCCTCGGCGTGCGCGATGATCATCCTGGCAGCCATCGGCTACGTGGCGTTCCTCGTCGGCGACTTGTGGGTGGCCGCCTTCTGTGCGGTGTCGCTGGGTGCGGTGGCCGGGTTTTTCATCTGGAACTACCCCGGGGGCTTCATCTTCCTCGGAGACGGCGGCGCCTACCTGTGCGGATTCGTCGTGTGCACGCTGGGCCTGCTGCTGCTCTCGCGCAATCCGGGCCAGGTCTCGCCGATGTTTCCGATGCTGCTGTGCATCTACCCTGTCGCGGAGACCTGCTTCTCGGTCTACCGGCGGGGCCTGAAGAACAAGCCGGTCAGCCGCCCGGACCGGGGACATCTGCACAGCCTGCTGTTCCGCCGGCTCGACTCGCGGCTGGGACGCCGCTTGGGCAATACCGAACGCAGACGCAACTCGGTGACGACGCCTTACCTGTGGGCCTTGTGCCTCGGCTCCGTCGTACCGGCAGTGTTCATGTACGACAACTTCTGGGCGCTGGTGGCCTCGATCTTCGCGTTCGTCATCGTCTATCTGCTACTCTACCGCAGCATCGTGCGATTCCGCGCGCCAAAATGGCTTTGAGCGAGGGCACGCAGGCCCCGCGTCGCCGGATCCTGCTACTCACGCCCCGTTGGCCGTACCCCGTCATCGGCGGTGACCGGCTTCGCATCTGGCACCTGGCCAAAGCGGCCGCCCGGCACCACGATGTGACCCTGCTCAGCCTGTGCCAGACGCCCGCCGAGCTGTCGGCTGAGTTACCCGACGACGGCGTGTTCACCAGTGCGCATCGGGTGTTGTTGCCGAAATGGCGATCCTGGCTACAGATGCTGGCCGCCGTGGGAAGCGCTGAACCCTTGCAAGTGGCGTACTACCGCAGCCGCGAGTTCGGGCTCGCGGTGGATCGACTGGCGAAGGACCATGACTTGGTGTGCTGCCACTTGGTGCGGATGGCCCCCTACGCCATGGCCTCCGCGCGCCCGCGCTGGCTCGAAATGACCGATGCGATCTCGATGACGATGGAGCGCGCATCCAGACATGCTCGCGGCGGCGCTGTGCTCACTGGGCCCATCCTGCGGATGGAAGCCTCGCGAATGCGCGAATTCGAACGCAGCATGGCGCCGTCATTCGACCTGGTCACGCTGATCTCAGGCGTCGACCGCGACAGCGTGTTCGCCGGCACCACGGTCCCTCCCGAGCGGGTCATCGTGGCAGCCAACGGCGTCGAGGCCCCGACGGACATGCTGCCGCCCGCGGGACAACGGCCACCGGGCATCGCCCTGATTGGACGCATGGACTCGATGGCCAACAGGGACGCCCTCTGGTTCTTCGTCCGCGAGATTCTTCCCCGGGTTCTGGAGCAGTCGCCCAGGGCGCGACTGCACGTGATCGGCCACGTCTCGCCCCGTGACGCCCGGCGGCTGGAGACCATGCCGGGTGTTCATGTGGAAGGCGTCGTGGAAGACCTGTCGAGCGTGCTTCGCCTGTGTCGTGTCGGCGTGTGCCCCGTCCGCTTTGGTGCCGGCATGCAGAACAAGCTGCTCGACTATATGTCCCACGGGCTGGCCACTGTCACGTCCACCGTGGGCCTGGAGGGGCTCATAGCCACCCCCGGCCACGATCTCGTGGTGGCGCGTTCGCACGATGAATGGGTGACACACATCCACCGGCTGCTGGTCGACGATGAACAGGCTTCGCGACTGGGCTGCGCCGGGCGCGAGTTGGTGAACACCGCCTATCGCTGGGAGGCGTGCCTGGCGCCGGCCATCGACGCGATGGCCGGGTTGCTGGGCACCGGCGAGCGAGGGCGTGCAACGCCGCCACCGGAAGGAGACCGGTGACGCTCGACGCCTCAGCTTGAGGCGATCGGCTGGTCGCTGCCTCGCAGCACCTCGAGCCGAGGGAGGCCGGCCAGTTCCGCAAAGGCTTGGTCATCGATCCTCTGCGCCTTCGCTCGCAATTCGGGAGGCAACTCCGGCTTGGCATACGAAACGCCCGATTCCCGATTGGCGAAGAAATTGTTCATTGCCTCGCTCCGCGCCGTCAAGGGCAGCAGTCCTCGGGCAATGCGCTCGTTGATGTCCAGCAACCGATGGCATTCGTCGACGGAGAAGGACAAGTTCTGCTCGGCCGCAAGCGGGACGCTGGCCAGCAGGTGATCACGCAGGTCATCGCCGACACCGCACATCCGGGCGAAGGCCAACAAGTTCTGCGTGTGTCCACCATCCATGACGAGGACGGAAGCCGACACATCGGGGAACTCTGCTCGCCACAGCCTCACCGCCTCCAGCACGCAGAACATCTGAGCCGGGCTCTCGCGAGCATCGATCGCGCCGAGGATGCGCCGCGCGTAGGCCTCTAGGCTGCCGCGCCCGCCTTGCTTCATGTTCTGTTGCCAGTGCGAAGGCAACAGCGTGGCCAATGGTCGCGCTGTGACGATGATGCGCTCGACGCGTCGGCCTCCCAGCAACGTCCGGAATTCGTGGACTCCCTCGGCATTCAGCGCCGACAGTGCTTCGGCCGAGAGCAGCATCGGGCGCGGGTCTGATCGATTCAGCGCCCGACGCAGGCGCTGCGATGCTTCGGAAGTCGTCTCGCGCGCCTTCCACGGCAGAAAGCGGCCGAGCGGCTGGTACATCGCGATCTGGTGGTTGTAGAAGCCGACATCGGGGTACTGCAGCGGCCCCTGGTCGGGCTTGCCCAATGCCTCATGAAATGTCCGCTGGAGATAGGTCGTACCAGTCTTGGGGAGTCCGATGTGGACAAACACCGGTGCGCCGGCGTTCGCGTCCGGCCGGCCTTGCGCTGCCTGCCCGACAGACTCGTCCGAATCCGTCAGCGCGTCGCCGGGCCACTTCAGGCGCATGGCGCGTTCGAGGATGGCCCCCAGCATCGGGCGCGGCTCCGCGCCATGCCCGTTGTCGTGGTGATAGAGCAGCGACCCCATGCGGCCGTCGTCGGACACGCTATCCGGCGCGATGTCGAACAGTCGGCAAAAGGGCTTGAAGTGCCGCTCATGGTGATGCGGGTCATCCAGGTTCTGCACCAGCAGGCAGCGTGCTTGCGCCGCCTGAGGCTGCTGCCATGCCGCCATGGCCGACAAGCGCGTGCTGAAGCGCTCGCGGGCCTGGTCGGACGGCATGCCGCCCAGGCTGGCACTCAGGAACCGATCGACACTGCGCTTCACGGAATAGTCCAGCACCTGCGTCTGCGCGTTAATCGCGATGGCGGTGACGCCACGTCCCAGACGAGCGGCCAGTTGGAGTGCGGCGAACCCACCGCCACTCGATCCATAGGTGTAGACCTTGTCCAGGCTCACGCCGAGCAGTTGGGCCAGGCGCTCGATGATCCGGGCGAAACCGGTGATGACGTCATCGTCCGACTTGCCGACATACCAGCCGAGACGAAGTGCCGGATCGAGCGTCAATGTCGGGTCGGCCGCGCACACCAACGTCCCGGGAAAGTCGTCGCGCCAGCTGAACCGGTTGAAGCGCGGGAGTTCGATCGTGGCCCGGTCGGGCACCGCACCGCCGAGGACCACGAATATCGAGTCCCCTTTGGCGGGCTGTTTGAGAAGCGGGTACACAAAGGCACCCACCTTCACATCGAGCCGCTGCTCCGCATGGGGCTCGACCGCCGCCTCCAGCTCCGCCACGCCATCGACCGGCCGCGCTCGGGGCATCGGGTACGCAGGCGGGGGCACAGGCGCGGAGCGAACCTGCCGGGGTTCTGCCGCCGCCACCTTGGTCGCCCCGCCGCCGGTGACGAATTCGACGGATCCGATGCGTTTGGCAGGCTGACTGCCGTCCGCCGAGCGGGCAAAGGCGGTGACGGTATAGCGGCCCGGTGCCGAGGCCTCGGAGAACGTGACGCAGCTTTCGCCGGAATACCAACGGGCCGCGATTCGTTGGCCCGCCAGGTAAAGGTAAAAGGCGAACTCCGTCGACACCTGTCCGACGAACGAAGGGTTCACACGAATCTCGAGGCCGCTGTCGGACTGCTGGGCCCGCAAGATGGCACCGGCGCCGCCGGCAGGGGTTTTCGAACGCATGACGATCGGCCGCCAGACAAATCGGCCGGGTGAATATGGATACGCGATTGTCGGTCCACACTCGCTGGGTGGCTTGCTGCACTGCGATAGCATGCTCGGCACCCGATCGGACCCGACCATGAACGCCAAGAGCGACCACCCCTACCGTAGCCAGCCTCCGTGGGCCTTCTGGCGCCAGGCCGTACAGGAGCATCACTTCTTGGAAGTGGCCGACTGGTACCGGCGCAAATGGACGATCGAAGGTGACCGGGTCGCGACCGCAGGAAGTTGCTTTGCACAACACATTGGTCGTCGACTGCGCGGCAGCGGATTCCGATTCGTCGACGTCGAGCCGGCGCCCAGTTTCCTGGCGCCGGAGCGTCACCTTGAATTTGGTTACGGGATGTACTCCGCGCGTTACGGGAACGTGTATACGACGCGCCAATTGCTCCAACTGGTGCAACAGGCCTTCGAAGAGTTCCAGCCGCAGGAGGTGGCATGGAGCCACGGCACCGGGTGGGTCGACGCCTTCAGACCAACGATCGAGCCGCAACCGCTGACCTGCGTTGACGAAGTGCTGGCATTGCGAGCGGCTCACCTGACGGCCGTGCGGCAGCTGTTCGAAAGCTGTGATCTCTTCGTCTTCACGCTGGGCCTGACAGAGGCATGGATTTCGCGCATCGACGGTGCCGCCTATCCGGTGTGCCCCGGCACGAGCGGCGGCACCTTCGATCCGGCGCGCCACGTCTTCGCGAACCTCAGCTACACCGAAGTCCTGGCCGACATGGAGTCGTTCATCGAGCGCGTTCGCCAGATCAATCCGCGCATGCGGTTCCTGCTGACCGTCAGCCCCGTGCCGTTGATGGCGACGGCGACGCCGGACCACGTCGCCGTCGCGACGTCCTACTCGAAGTCGGTGCTCAGAGCCGTCGCGGGGCACCTGGCCCAAAGCCGCGAGTACGTCGACTACTTCCCTTCCTACGAGATCATTTCATCCACCTTCATGCGCGGAGCCTTCTACAACCCCGACCAGCGCACGGTCGTCGAATCGGGCGTCGAGCATGTCATGCGCCAGTTCTTCAAGGAGCACATCCCCCCTGCGGCACAAGCGCCGGCCGACACCGCCGCGCGCAGCGATCTGAACGATGACGATGTCGTCTGCGACGAGGAGCTGCTTGCGGCATTCGGAGAGCGCGCGTGAAGGTCTTCCTGACCGGTGACAGTCACCTGGGCGCCCTTCGTCGCGCCCTCCTGCAGCCCGACTCGCCGAACACCTGGCCCATCGACTTCACGCTGGAAGCGCTTGGGCGGGGACATCTCCTGCGGGCCCCGTTCTTCGCCGATCGCGGCGACCACGCGGAGATCCTCGACGCCGACTTCCGCAAGCGCGTGCGCAAGGTTCCGTCCGTGGCGGGCGCTTTCGACGCCATCGGCATCAGCGGGCCGTTGAACACCGCACGCGTCTGGCGCGATGAAGCCTTCGCCACATTCAGGCCCTACCCTCTGACCGGTAGAACGCCCATTTCCCGTGGGATGCTGCGCGCCATCGTCGAAGACGACGTGCGTCAGACACTGGAGTTCATCAGGGTCGTGAGACGAAACAGTCCCGTGTTCGTCATCGACTCGCCGTGGCCATTCGCCCGGCATCCGTCGGTGATGCGCATCGGCATCGAAGTCGTCCAGCATGTCCACCGCTGGTACCGCGAGTACGTTATGGCGGAGCTGGCATCGATGGACGTGCCGATCGTCGACATCGATCCCTCGTGTCTGGACAAGCAAGGCTTCATGCTCGAACGCTTTCGCAACGAGAACGCGCGCGACCTCTATCACGCCAACGCCGCGTTCGGAAAGCTGATGCTGCAACGCATCGTCGACCGCTTCGCGCCGGCCGCTCGCCCGGTCGCCCAGGAAACGGCCTCCTGACTGCGCCGTGTCGCCACGCCTGCCGGATTCATCGCCACCCCCGATTTCGCCGAGGACCACCATGCAAAGACGCCGTTTCGTCCAGACTTTGAGCGCCGGGACCCTGCTGGGGCCGATGATGCCGCTGAGGCTGCTCGCCCAGTCAGGCAGCACGATCGATGCCGGCGAATTCCTCAAGCTCGACGGCAAGCCGGAAGACCAGGCGTTCGAGGCGCTGATCGCCAAACTGCGGACCACGTCCGGGCCCAAGGTGGTGCGCTTCCCGACGGGGCAGCGCACCCTGGCATTGGCCGGCGGACACATGTTCGACCTGCCTTCGGACACGCGGTGGGACTTCGGCCGCACGACCGTGCGTTATGACGGCACCATCGAAGGCAACAGCGTGCTCATTCGCTTCGGCGCAAAGTCGGAAGTGTTGGGCATGAACCTGATGCTGGCGTCCTCGGCGCATTGCGATCGTCTGGTGACCTTCGTCGAGGACACGCTGGTCGACCGTCTGCAGGTGAGCGCCGAGCGGCAGTTCGCCAACGGCGGAAATGACAACAGCGACGGCCTGATCCAGGTGCGGGGCAGCCGCGTGCGCATGACGGCCTGCTCGATCGCCGGTGTCGATCGACCCGTGGCCATCATCGGCTCGGGTGCGAAGCCTGGGGAAATGGCGGCGCTGGTCGACGTGCGAGTGAGCGACATGCGCTTGCGCCAGTTCGTGTGCGGCATGCTCGTGCACAACACGCAGGATTGCCTGATCGACGGCCTGGTGGCGGAGACCAAGAGTTCGAACGCACGCACGGACCCCGGGCACAACGCCGTGCTCGCAGCCCGCGTGCAGAACTTCGTCCTGCAGAAGTTCCGCATCGAGGACTCGGGCGAGCATGCCATCCGCATCGGCGGCTCCACCAATCCCAACGAGGCGCCGAACAAGAACATCCGCATCAGCGACGGGACGATCCGCCGCCCCGGAAAGTGCGGCGTCAAATTCTGGAGCGCAGGCAAGGCCGAAGACGTTGCTGACGCGGCGGTCGTCGGCGCCACGGTGCGAGGCTTGTCGATCTTCGATTGCGGATTTGGCGGCAAGATCTCAGTCAATGAAGACGCCGTGCGCCTGGAGGTCGTCAACGACTTCACCGTGGAGGACATCAAGGCAGCGGCAGACAAGTCGGCGGCGTCATGCCACGACGTCGTCTACCTCGCCGGCTGCGGCAACGGTCAGGTCCGCAACGTAACCGCCGACCGTGCCGTTCGATCAGCGGTCTACATCACGGAGACGCTGGGCGCCGGCCGAAGCGCGCCAGTGGGGTCGATCCGCGGCAGCGACATCCGTTCGACCAATCACCGCGGCGACCTGGTCCACCTCGAGTTGCCGACCCAAGCGGCCGGCCCCTTCGATTTCAGCAAGCTGTCCGCCCAAGGCGGGGTCAGCTTCGTCGGCGGGAATGCGCCCAATGCCGTCGGCGAAAGCCGCTTCGACGGGAAGGCCGATCGGCTGTCCGGCCCGATGAACGCACTCAACGGCGACAAGCGCAAACTGCGGGTGACCGGCGGTCGCTAGCGCCGGCGGGGACACGGACGGCCCGCAAGGAAGCGGGTCACCTCGTCCTCCAGCTGCTGATTGAAGGATCTGGCGGAAGACCGGTTCACGTTCCCCGCCCGGGCATCTTCCAGTCCCGCCTTCAACGCGCGGTCGAAGGCCTCGTCGCGGTACAGGTGGACGTGTCGGAAGCGCCGCAACTGGCGGAAAGCGCCGATGTCAGACGCCACCACAGGGCGTCCGCACATGCGCGCCTCCATGGCCGGTCGTCCAAAGCCTTCGTTGCGTGAGTGGACCCACACCAAGTCGCTGTTGAGAAATTCGACGACGGTTTCGTCCAGGCTCAGGCGCGGCAGCAAGGTCACGCGTTCTCGCCACTGCGCGGGCAGTAAGGTCATGCGTCGCTGGGCCAGCCCCACATCGTCGCCGAAGCCCAGCACGCGCACATCCAGGGCTTGATCGGAAGGCAAGTGCCGCAGCAGGTTCAGCGCTCCGCGCCAATCCTTGTTCGGCCCAATTCCGCTGCACAGCAGCACGACCGGAGAAGCACCGGGTGCCTTCTGACGAACAGGCTGCCGGGCCAATGCAGCTTCGAACCCATAGAAGGGATTCGCCCAAAGGTACTTTTCGCAGCGGCGAAAACGCTCGATCCGGTTGAGCTGTCGCATGGTGTGGCGTGACACGGTGGCCACAGGCCGGCGCAAGAGGGCGTGCCACGCCTGGCAGACACGGATGTAGGTCGCGGCCAACCCACGGCTGTCGCGCCGGTTGGGGATGAGGTCGTGGATCACCATCACCGCCCGGCCCGCCAGGGCATCGATGAAGCTGCCGGAGTTGTAGGGATAGATGGCCAAGTCGCAACCAGACAGGCGCCGCGCGACGGGGGCAACCAGTTGCTCGAACAATACGAACAGCACGTTCTGGATGAACTGCGGCATCCGGGCGACCCAGGCCGGCGCGCGCAACTCCCGATGCTTGACCCCCAGGCGGCGGAAGCAAGCTTCAAGTTCGCGGGAGTAGACAGGAATGCCGCGGAGCTTGATGCCTGCGAAGAAGTTGAAGACCAGCACGCTCTGAGCGCGGTCCAGGTGCACCTCGTCCACGCGACTCAACGCAATTCCTGCCGCACCGTCCACGGCGCGGCGTCCAGCAAGGCTTGCGCATCGATCGGCCTCACCGGAAGCGAGGAGCCCTGGCCCAGCCCGGCATGGATCAGGTCATCAGGCCCCAGGCGCAAAGGCCCGTCCGCCGGCAAGCCTACCGACAAGAAGTAGTCATGGAACTTGGTGCCGTCGCCGGGAATGGCATCCGGCGAGTCGACCGCCGTGAACCATCTCGCCGGTATGCCGTAGGCATGGCTGACGATCAGGCCATGCAGCGACGAGCTGAGGATCTGGTCGCACTGGCAAAGCTCGTCGACGAATTGCTCGATGCCTTCGTAGCCTGCACGCAGGATCGATATGACCTTCACGTCGCCTTCGATCAGCCATGCACCGTGGTGCGCGTGGTGCATCACCACACCCAACGCATGCCGGCGCGCGGCAGGCCGTGGGCGATACACCCTCGGCAACAGGACCGCGGGATCGCCAAAGACGGAAGGCGCGCGGCCGCCCGACTCTTCGACCAGGCGGGCCGTCAGTGGACCGCGAACCGCAAGGTAGCGCGCCTTCGCGTTGAGTCGGTCGGTCATGCGCGGCGTGCCCGCCCCCCAGACGACGGCATCGTCGCGGGCGAAGCGGATGGTCGAACCAATGGCGAGGACGCCGGCCCCCTTCTGGACGCGCAGCGGCGGACGACCAGTCAGCTTCTCGACCAGGTAGGGGTTCAGGATGTCGCCGAAATTGCCCGGGTAAGGGCCTTCCATCCACCACAGCTGCGGACGCTCCGCCGGCTTCAATCGCGCCGACTGGGCCCGCTGCTCCAGGTCGATGCGCATCATCCGGCTCTGCGCCCACGCGCGGTCGCAGTAGACGCCTTGCTCGATCAGTTGATCGGCCAATCGACGCGCCCGGCGATAGTCGGATCGCTCAAGGGCCGAATCGAGGTCGGAGCGTCGCAAGTGGTCGACGGCCTGCGCCGATGGCGGCAGCCTGGTCAGCACCCTTTCGGCTTCGTCGCGGCGTCCGTCGTGCAGCCATCCGCGCGCCACGCGGTAGGCCAGGTTCTCGTCGATCGGATCGGCGTCCAGTGCCTTGCGCAGGAAGAACTTCGCCTCGGTCGCGTTGTCCTTGCGCATGGCCTCGGAGGCTTCGCGCATGAACAGGGACTTGCGGCGAGGCGCCGACCACAGTTCGACCTGATGCTGCTCGGCGCGGCCCTTGAACTCGGTTGCGTTGCCACTGCGACCAAAATCGAAGATCGCCTGCGGGGCGCACTCGCTGTCGACCTGTATCCACGAAGGTGGCATCACGAAGGTCGACGGCACCGACGGCATGCCGACCCAGGCCTCATGAAGGAACCAGTCGTCGGTGGCACTGCCGGAGTGCTTCTCTTCCAGCGCGAGCATGCGGTCAATGAACACCTGCGCGGATTCGCCCCGGCCGAAGTAGAGGATGGATGGCTGGATGAACCGCGGCAAGGCAACGGGGTCGAACTGACGCAGGTCGCGAAAGCCACGCAGGAAGAATCCCAGATCGACGCCGTCGCCCAAGCCCGGCAAGGGCTTGCGCAAACGGCAGTCGACGTCGACCCACCAAAGCGGCGTGTCGAGCATTCGGCGGCATTCGGCGATGAAGCGGACCTTGTGGCGGCAGGCATCGATCCAGGTGGTGCCGGCCGGCAGGTCGGCGCGGACGATGTGGCTGGCGACGCCGAGGGCTTCGCAGTCTGCCCTGAGACTCTTGGCAGACTCGTGGTAATAGTCGCCGCCGTAGGCGAAGCTGACGAGTGTCGCGCGCGTGGTCATCTCAAGGCTCTTCGCGTCTTGCCCGCAAGCGCGCGCGCACGCGGTCGAATTCGGGCTTGCGGCTGATGTAAAGGTCATGCCACGGCTTCACAGGGCCGACGAAGTGAATGATCCGGGCACCCTGCGTCAAATCTTGCCGCGGAGCGGCATTCCATTCGGGGGCCAGCGGAAGGTAGCAATGGCGGGTGTAGGCGTTCAGCGCGTCTTGGTCGTTCATACCGCAATGTTCGACGAAGGACAGCAGGGTTGGCACCGCCCCGTCCTGGCGCATGCGCTCAAGATCGAGGAGCAGCACGCCAGCGTTGAATGTCCTGAATGCCATGGGGCCCGTTTCGTGCAACCATTGCCTGGCGCCCTGGGCACTGACGGTGTCTAGCGCACCTAGGGCCCGGTACAGCATCTGGGTTCCCCATCTCATGCCGGGCGAGCTGCTCGGCTTGGCGGCGAGAGGGCAGCCGGCAAGGTCAAGCTGCCACATCGGTGCGAGATCGCCCAGCACCACCAGATCGATGTCCAGGTAGATCACACGCCGGCACTTCGGCAAGAGCAGCGGCAGCGTCAATCGATCGAGGGTCGATACCGTGGTGTGGCTGATGAGGTGCAACTGTCCGCCGTAGCTGACACCGGCAAAGTCGTACACGATCACCTCAGCACGGCGATCGAACAGACGCTGCCAATCGCGAAGGGTCGGCTCGCCGATGTGCCGTGCCAGCACATGGAACCGAAGGGGTTGGGTAGCGTGCTCCAGACAACTCTCGATCACGACTGGCAGGAACTCGGCCAGTTCTTCATCGACGGCCAGGGCAACTTCGATCACTTCGGCTTCGCCAGACGCGACTTGGGCAATCCGACGAGATGACACGTTGGTCAACATCGACTCGATCGGATGTGGCAACGGCAGCGTCCAGGCACGCACGTCCAACGGTTTGCGGCGCGCACGCGCGTCCTGCAGCCAGTGCAACCACTCGGCCTTGACGGCAGAACCGCTGGGCGCCGATTGGTTCGCCATCCATCCGGCCAGATGCGCCCACCAACCTTGTTCCGCCTGCGCGACCGGACCTCGCGCCCAGCCATCTCGAGCCGACAGGGGCGCGGGGTGACGTTGGACGCCGTCGAGCACGGCATCGATACCCCACTCGCGCAAGAGCAGCAAAGACGAGACATCGTCGACTGCGATCGGCTGGTGCCGCTGCAGCGCCTGGATGAGGTCGCCACTCGCCACGGCCGGGTCATTGACCCGCAAGCCCGACACAATGATCTCGGGCCAAGCCGCCAGGGCCTCGATCCAGTGCCGGGCCGTGTAGCGATTGAGGTGCCCGCGGTTCAACAGCACCAGGCTGCCTTGCGGGAGGACCGGCAGGCGACCTGCATGCCCCGCCAGGTGAGCCAAGACCAGCCCTTGGGCGGGCCGCCCCCTGGCGGACGCAACAATGCTCCACCAAATTGAGCGCGAGCGGCCGCCGTGGAGGCTCGCCAGGTCTTCGCCAGAGGTGTCGAGCGGCAGGTCGCCCGCCAGAGCCTGCGAGGGCTTCAGCCCCGTGGGGAGGGCGCACACGAGCAGCAGCGCCGCGTCGGAGATGCCAGTCCCGTCGGGGACAACGACCTGCCCGAGCTTCGCTAGGTAGCCTCGAACCAGACCGCGCCAGGCCGATATCTCGTCAACATGCGGGCCAGCACTCTCGACGACGCTGAGCGCCGCCAAAGGCCAGGCGCACTCGAACGCGGTCTCTACCCAGTCCCGCGCCAGATCCACGGCCTGCGCCGCCGGCATCGCGGCGATATCGGGATCTTTCAGCTCGCCGAGAGAAATGCCCATGCGCCATGCCAGCAACTGCAACGTCGCCTCGACCACCGCATCACGGTGCCCCGCGTCGACGCGAGTCAGCAGGTCCCAAGCAAGGTCATCAAATCGCTCGGCCGCCGCCGACAGCCCGGCGGCACGCGCCCCGGCACCCGGACTCGCCTCAGCATCGAGCATGGCGTGGGCTTGCGCCCGCTGACGCTGCCGGAGGGTCGCTTCGGTCATGACACCAACTCGCAGCCAGGAATCTGCCTGACGATGGTATCCGCCCATGCGTCGAGTCGGGTGGCGTGCTTTGCCAACCGGCTGCTCAGTCGCGGCTTCTCATAGCTCAGTCCGTCGTCGCGCTGGCTGAAGAAGATGCGCATCGCACGCCTTCGAGCCGCAGCATCGAATCTGCCAGCGGCCACTCTTTCGTTGATACGCAGCAACTTGCTGCACTCATCGACCGAGAATGACAGGTTCTGCTGCGAGGCGGACGGAACATGGCCGCACAGCAGATCGACTTGTCGCTGATCGAGCGCGCAAAGGTCGGCGAAGCGTCGCAAATTGGCGGTGAAGTTGCTGCCCATCGGAAGTACGCTGATCGGCGTTTCATCGAAAACATGCCGCCAAACCTGCACTGTCCTGCCATGGCTGTACATCGCCCCCGGCGCGCGACCTTCTTCAATGGTCCGCAACGCGTCCTCCGCGAAAGTCTCTAGGTCCTCCAACGCGCCCTGCTTGAGATTCTGCTGCCAATACGACGGCAGCGAGAGCGACAAAGATCGCGACGTGATGATGATTCGGTCCACGCGGCGAGCGGCGACCCTCGCCTTCACTATCGACACGCCCGCCGGGGTCAGGGCAGACAGCGCTTCGGCCGATATCAGAGTGGGCAGTCCGTCCTCCTGAGCCAGGACCTGCTGCAGACTCTGCCAGCGCTCGGGCAAACCCGGCTTGGCCGACCAGGGCAAGTGGGGGCCTATCGGTTCGTACCACGCGATTTGGTGGTTGTAGTAGCCAGAGTCCGGGTACACGAAACCGGACTCCCGAAGCGGCGCACGCGCACCGTCAAAGGTCTTTTGAAGGTAGGTCGTGCCAGTCTTGGGCAGTCCGATATGAAGAATCAGCGGCATGGACCCGCCTCACGTCAGGATGCCCTGGTCCATCAAGTGACGCCCCACGGCCTCGAAGCTGTAGTTGTCGGCAACGCGTTCGAGCCGCTCGGCAATAGCCGCGGCGAAATCCGGGTCGTCGTTCAAGCGCCGAAGCAGCCGCGCGGCGTGGTCCACATCGTCGGCGAACAATGGATAGTCCGCGCCGAGCACCGACTCATTCACAGCGCTGCGCGCCAAGACGGTCGGCACGCTGGCGCTGGCGTACTCGAGTACCTTGGTCGACAATTCATGGGTCGCCGCCTCGAACGTCGGGTCGCGGAAAGCCCAGCAGGCATTCATACTCGGAATGGCCCGCAACAGCGCGTCACGGTCCACCGCGCCATGCCAGGTCAGCCCTGGCGTCGTCTCGAGCAGGCGACGGATGTCGTCGCGGAACCCCGGTTCTTCCTTCGAGTGGTGAATCTTGTCGCCGTATACGTGCAGTTCGGCGCTCGGCAGGCCCTCGCGCAAGGTGGTGAACGCGGCGAACATGTCACGAATGCCCCACCTGGGCGCGAACTTGCCTGCGTAGCCCACCTTGAACACAGTGCCTCGAGCGGGCCTCACGCTGGACGCCGCCCGGGGCGGAATCATGGGAGGCAGCAGTATCGTCTTGCCTTCGGCCTCGGGCCAGTGCCGCAAGACGAACTGCTGGAACTGCGGGGTCTGGCAAAGCAGATAACGACAGGCCGACAGGATCGCTGCGACCCGCTGCCAGCTCGCCTCGTCCAGCGCCCCATCGGTCTGGGGGATGTCGGTCAGGTACGCCCACAGGCGACCGGCGAAGCGGGACTGCGCCGCTGCGGCCGAGCACAGCTCGAAACCACGCAGGACAAAAGCATTGAAGCGCCCCTGATCGTCGAGGCTGCTCAGCTTCGCCACGGCGGCGGCGACATTCATGACCGCATTGCGATCCTCGGTGTCCGGCTCGACGAACCGCACCTTGGGCGCCAGGTCGAGCAGTCGTGAAATGACCTGGGTGCGATGGATTCGCGCCTTCAGCAGCAGCGTCACCCCGACGTCCGGCATGCTGGCCAGCGTCTCGGAAAGGGACGCAGCCCAGATGGCCGATCCGTCCATGATGTTCAAGTTGAGGTCGCCGTAGACGACCACACGCTGGGCAGGCATCTTCACTTGCCCCCCCATCTCCGAGGGCACCCCGCAGATGAGGGCCAACTCGCGGTCGATGGTCTGCTCGCGGCCCGATCGGCTGCGAACAGCGTTTGCTGCGGCTTCGGACATCCGCAGGTAGCGAGCAGGGTCGTCTTGCAGCGACAAGATCGCGTCCGCCAGGGCCTGCGGATCTTCGGGCTCCGTCAGCACCCCGCATCTTTCGTTGACGAACTCGGGGATCGCGGCGATTCGGGTCGTCACCGGCACCAGCCCCGAAGCCATCGCCTCGTCGCGGGAGACACCTTGCGTATCCATGCGCGACGGCACCAGGAAGATGCCGTAGTCGCGGTGAAGCCGGGCAATCTCGTGCTGATTCAGGAAGCGGCGCTCCACGGTCACGTTCGGGAACGCGGCTAACGGCGCCACGGTGTCCTCGAACAAAACGCCGTCGCCAATGACGCGGAAATGCAGAGAGGGGAAGACGGGGTGGGTCGACAGACGTTCGATGGCCGCCACCATCAAGTCGTTGGCGTACACGGCCGAGGCGTAGGGGCGGATGGAAAGGATCTGCCGGCGCAGCTCGGCCGTCTTCGGCCGGTAGGAGAAGAGTTCACCATCGATGAAGTTCGAGATGACGTGGTAGCGGCAGGGATTCGGCGCAACGCCCAGGTCCGAGAATGCCTCTCCCGCCTGCTTGGAAGACACGAAGACCAGCTGCAGGTTGGGGTGGTCGCAAGACACCACGTCGCGCCACATCGCCAGACGCTCGTCGCTGCTCTTTCGGGCCTGGTCGCGCTGCGCATCCGTCTCGTGGTTCATGGCCCTGCGCCACCACGGCTGGATCTCGGCGCCATGCACCCAGATCACGACGCGGACATGGTCAAGGTGCCGCTGGAGCTCCCGCCACATCGTGCGGTCCATGTAGTGGACGAGCACCGTGCGGTAGCCGCCACGGTCGATCGCCTGATCGAGGCGCGCAGAGTCTCCCTCGCTCACCGCAACACCTTCGAACTCTCGGAACAGGCCGCGCGCGTCCTGCGTCAGACGGAAGACATCGACGCGGGTGCCCGCGCGGCGATAGCCCCGCACCCGCGAATGAACGAAACCGAAGCGGTACAAGTCGTCGTAGCTGGGGTACTGCTTCCCGACTAGCAGGTGCCCCGCACTGGCCACGTGCCACCGTGGGGGCAGTCGCGGATCGGCCAGTACCAATCGTCCCAGGCGGCCCGAGGCCGTCTTCTGGAAGCGCAGCGCCAGCTTGGCGTAGGCGGTGCCCGGCGGCACCTGCAGTTCGCCGGTCGCCCCGACCGCCCGCATCAGGTGCGAGATCTTCTTTCCATTGGCGCCATAGAAGACCATCACGGTTCGAACGTCACCGGAGACGGAAGCGACCAGGCTCATCAGGGTTCCGCGTCCTGCCTTCAGTTCGGCGGGACTGAACTGCCGGTCAAGGTAGACGTACTCGACGACGCCGGCATCCAGCCTGGCCTCGAACTCGACCACATCGCCGTTGAGCTGCAGACTCACACCCACGGGTTGGACGGCCGGCACCCACGCCGCCCATTGCACGGCCTCGAATGAGAGGCCGGGGCTCGGGTCCAGCATCTCGGCATCGGAGCCGTTGGAAGGCAGGGTCGCTTGCTCGATGGTGTGCCACGGCACTCCGGGCCACACACCGTGCTGCGACGGTTCGACAGCGGGCGCTGCGTGCGCCACTGCGTCCAGTCGATAGTCGAATCCGTCGGTCGATGCGACTTCGCAGCCATCGACGACCAAGTCGCCCAACGGGCCTGATGCAGAGGCCAGCAGGCGCCTGGCCACGGCCACTGGCATCATGCAGGTACGCGCAGGCGCCGATTCGATGCGGCGCCAAGCCGGCCCGATCTTGGCGTAGGCCTGTGCCTGTCCAAACCTCGCCGCGATCGTCAGATCGGCGAGATATTCAGCGCCGTAGCCATCGCGGGGATCCATCACTGACACCAGATCGACGCTTTCGAGGCGATCGACCAGCGCGGCCACGTCGGCTACCCAGTGAGTCCGCGCATCCGTCAGCTGCGCTGGCGCGGCCAGGGGCGGCTTGGGCAGTAAGTACACACCCTGGGGCTGCAACGATTGCCGCCGCACGGCGGCCAGGACTTGCTGCGCTTCTTCCGTCGACGACACGTTGGCAATCACCGCCACGCGAGGTGCGCTGAGCTGATTGCACTTCGGATTGAACGCCCGCACAAGCGCCTCGAGGCGATGGCTGATGGTGTGTTCCTGCGCAAGCTTGCGCAGGGCCAGCTGCGCATAGCCCGCATGGCCGATGGGGCTTGCGCCCCGCTGTTCGGCGGCGCGTTGCCGCTGCTGGGGGCTGTCACTGGAGATCGCCAGTTCTCCGAAGCACAGTTGAAGCGCCCTGGCAAAGGTAGCGACGGGAAGCTGCCCGCGCGCCAGTCGGCGCAGCAGCAGCAAGGGCAGGTTCGACTGACTCTGTGCGTCCACGATGTCGACGCTGCCCGCCGACGCGCCGGCCAGCTTCCCCAGCTGAACCGTCTGTTCATCGGTCGACGGAGCCAAGCCCTGGTCCGCCAGGTAAGGGTTGTCGTGCCGAAGCTGAACACCCCGCGGCCACGGTATGACTCGAATCCCGGGCAAACTGCGCCGCAGGATCTCCATGTTGTCGAGGTCTTGCGCCAGCACCAGGTCAACACGCGAGGCCCATTCGCTGATTCTCGGGTCACTTTGAGGGCCGGCCTCGCACCACAAGGCGGTGGCGAGCCCGGAGTCGTCGGCTTGGTCCAGGAGTCGGTGGAACATCGGATCACCGCTCTCCAGGCTCGACAGTTGTTCAGCCTCGATCAGCAGCAAGTCAGCGCCAAGTGTCGACAACGCAGCCGTGTCCAGCGTGACGGGTATCCAGGTGCAGTCGGGTGCGAAATCCCGGCCGGTCTGCTCAGACGCCAGTGCGGCGATGCGCAGGTTGGATGCATCTGCATCCGGCCGCCAGGTCGGCCGCTTCTTGCAGCGGACCAGGATGGGCGACGTAACCGGAGCCTGCGCCGCCACGGCAACAGGCGCCGTCCCGACTGGGTCCTGGATGGGCTGCCGACGATCCTTGCCGATTCGCCACAGCGCCAGCGGCAGGCGCATCAGTGCCGCTGGCGATTGCACCGCATCCACCAGCGCGGAGCCGAGCCGGAACCGAATGCTGCCACGCACGTTTCGCAGCTCTTCTTCGACAGCGCCTCGTTCCTTCAGCAGCTTCTTCAGCCTACGCTGGTCGTCGACCAGGCGCTTGCTGCGGTCACGATGCTGCTGCAACTCCCCCGCCAACCGCTTCAATACCGCCTGACCGGCGTCACGCTCAGCCAGGGTCTGCAAGTGCAGTCGCTTTGCGCCCGCCTCGGCGGCACGTGCCTGCGAAAGGGCTTCCCGCGCTTTGTCAGACTCCTGCCGCGCCAGTTCGCGCTCGGCCAAGGCCCTGTCCCGCTCAGCGCATGCCCCATCCCGGTCCCGGCGCGCTGCGTCGCTCGCCGCTTTTGCAGCGTCGCGGGCTTGCTGCGCGGCGTCTCGCTCTGCCTGGGCAGCGCCCCGTTGGGCACGGGCTGCGTCTCGCTCTACCAGTGCCTGCTGCGCGGCGACGCGGGCTACTTCGAGCTGCCTGAGGTCGTTGTGATGGGTCGCCACGACGGCGGCATGCGTGACCTCGAGTTTGAGCAACTCGTCGCGCGCTTTCCGCTCCGCTTCTTGTGCGGTCGTCAGCCGCGAGCGAACAGATGTCAGCAGCAGCCCGGTGCGATAGGTCTCGTGGAACGCCTTGGCCTGCATCCGTGCGAGCCGCTCGTCGATGTCCACGGATTCGATCGGCCGGAACAGATGTGTCGGGGTGGCATTGAATGTCTCCCAGCAGACGTAGCGCCGCGCTTCCAGCCAGCGCGTCACCTGCCTGAACGCCTTGTCGGAAATGCACTCTATGTAGAGCATCGGCCGATCGGTCGCGATCAGGCCAGCAGCGCCTTCCAGCACGTCGATCTCCATGCCCTCGACGTCGATCTTCATGGCTCGCACCGGATGCGCCACCTGCAGATCGTCGAGCCTGGCGACCTGGATGGTCCCGGCGCCGATCGCGAGGCTCTGCGCCCCGAGGTTGTCCGGCTTATCGGCTTCGAAAGAGGCCGTCGAGCTGCTCTGCCCCAGCGCCAAGCAGTGCACCGTCACCGGCAATGCCGGCTGCGCCAGTGCGGCACTGGCCCGGATGGCCTCGCACAGCGCTTCGTTCGGCTCGAACGCCTCGACCCGACAGCCGGCAACGGCGGCCAAGTAGATGCAGTGGTTGCCTACGTTGGCCCCGACGTCGATGACGACATCGCCAGTCGCCAGCCGGGCAGCCATGTCCGCAAGCATCTCATGCTCGTATGGCTCATGCGTCGTCGCAAGCTTCTTCTGGATGTAGTCCGTCGCGGCATGGGGCAGCACCATCCGGAAGGTCGAGGGACCTGCATGGACCTCGAAAACGGTCTGAGGGGTCGAGAGAGCACCCGCCGTCGACGACGCCATGGTCGGTGCCCGCACCATCAGACGCGCAGGATGCCGACTGCATCCACGACTGCCTGTTCCGGAGCCAGCTTGGTCTGCAGTGACGAGAACTCCTTGTGCGCGACCAGGACGGCCACGACGTCGGCTTGGGACAGCGCGATCTCAAGCGGAGTCGACTCAGCGGCCCCGAGTGTGCGTGGCAGGCGCTGGACGTTCGGCTCCACGAAGAGGAAACGCGCATCCGTCGAACGCAGGAGGTCTTCAGCTATGTGCAGCGCCGGGCTCTCGCGCAGGTCGTCGATGTTGGGCTTGAAGGCTAGCCCCAGCACGGCCACGGTGACCTTGTCTTCGCCGCCGCATCGTGCGGACTTGGCCGCGATCGCAGCCCGCACTCGCTGGGAGATCCAGCCCGGCTTGCTGTCATTGACCTCGCGCGCCGAACGGATCAGGCGAGCCAGATCGGGCGTCTTGTCCACGATGAACCACGGGTCCACCGCGATGCAATGGCCGCCCACTCCGGCACCTGGCTGGAGGATATTGACACGGGGATGCCGGTTGGCCAGGCGAATGAGCTCCCAGACGTCGATGCCGATGCGGTCGCAAATGAGCGACAACTCGTTGGCGAACGCGATGTTCACGTCGCGGAACGAGTTTTCGGTGAGCTTGCACATCTCCGCGGTACGAGCGTTGGTGACGAGCAGTTGGCCTTCCACAAAGGTGCTGTACAACTCGACGGCTCTCGCGGAGCACTGGGACGTCAGTCCGCCGATGATCCGATCGTTCGAGACCAGCTCCCGCACCACCTGCCCCGGCAGCACTCGCTCAGGGCAGTAGGCGACATTGACGTCGAACTCGGTGCGGCCCTGCTGCGGGAAGCGCAAATCGGGGCGTGCCTGGGCGAGCCAATCCACCATCTGCTCCGTCGTTCCCACCGGCGAAGTCGATTCGAGCACCACCAAGTTGCCAGGACGCAGGACAGGAGCGATCGATTCGGCTGCCGACTTCACGAAGCTGACGTCCGGCTCATGCTCGCCCTTGAACGGGGTCGGTACAGCGATCAGGAAGGCGTCGGCCGCTTCTGGGCGTATCGTGGCGCGCAGGAAACCCTGGGTCACCGCGCTGTGGACGATCATGTCAAGCTCGGGCTCGACGATGTGGATCTGGCCTCGGTTGATGGTCTCGACGGCCTGCTCGTTGATGTCGACGCCGACGACCTTGACTCGCCGCGCAGCGAACATCGCTGCGGTGGGCAGGCCGATGTAGCCGAGCCCGATCATCGAGATGGAAGCGAATTTCTGCTGGGTCATGGTCATGAGGTCAATCGTTGGACGCGATTCGGCAGCTCGGCGACGATCCGATCGCAGGCGTGGCCATCGCCGTAGGGGTTGTGGGCGTAGCTCATCCGCTGGTACTCGACTGCATCGTCCAGCAGGCGGCTCACCCCGGAAACAATTCGCTCGACATCAGTGCCCACCAGTACGACCGTGCCGGCTTCGACCGCTTCGGGACGCTCGGTCGTGTCGCGCATTACGAGCACGGGCTTGCCCAGTGCCGGAGCCTCTTCCTGGATGCCTCCGGAATCCGTGAGGATGATCGTTGAGCGGGCCATCAGGTAGACGAAGGGCAGGTAATCCTGCGGTTCGATAAGGTGCACGTTAGGCAAACCCGACAGCAAACGGCGCACAGGCTCCTGGACGTTCGGGTTCAGGTGCACTGGATAGACGAGATCGGCGTCCGGGTAGCGACTGGCCAAGGCGGCAATGGCCTCGCAGATGCGGTCAAAGCCACCACCGAAGTTCTCGCGCCGGTGACCGGTGATCAGCACCATGCGGCTGCTGCTGCGCAGGAAAGGAAACCGGGCCGCCATCTCAGCCTGCAGCGGCCCCGACGCATCAAGCCGGGCCTTCACGTCGATCAACGCGTCGATCACGGTATTGCCAGTGACGACGATGGAGGACGAGGGCACATTCTCGCGCAACAGGTTGTCGCGTGCCGCCTGCGTGGGCGCGAAATGAACCGCCGCCAGTGCTCCCGTCAGTTTGCGATTGGCCTCCTCTGGCCAGGGCGAATACAGGTTGCCCGTGCGGAGGCCCGCCTCGACATGTCCGACCTGGATGCGCTGGTAGAACGCCGCCAGAGTGGCGGCGAAGGTGGTCGTCGTGTCGCCGTGCACCAGCACAATGTCGGGCTGCTCGGCCTCGTAGACGGCTCGGATCGCGTGGAGGATTCCGCTGGTGATCGAGTACAGGTCCTGCCCGGGTCGCATCAGGTCCAGGTCGTGATCTGGGCGGATGGAGAAAAGGTCGAGCACCTGGTCCAGCATCTGCCGGTGCTGTGCGGTCACGCAGACGCGGCTCACGACGCCTGGTGTCTGCTCCAGTCGCTTGACCAAGGGCGCCATCTTGATGGCTTCGGGCCGGGTGCCGAAAACAGTCAGAACTTTCATCGCAGATGTCTAGTCAACAGACAATTATCGCCGACGGACTTTTCAACCTGCGGCGCCACGGTGAACAACGGCCAGCGCGTATGCGCGCTCAACCGCCCGCGCCGAGGTGTGCCAGGTACGCTCGGCGGTCACCCATTGGCGGGCGCGCAGGCCCAACTCGCGCGCAGCTTGGAGGTCGTCCAGTCCCCGCGCCAGGACCTTGGCCAGCGCGGAAGGGTCGCCTTTGTCAAAGACGCGGCCATTGACCTCCTCAATGACCGACCCGGCCAGGGCCGCGACACTGGAGACCAGCACGGCCTTGCCCATCGCCATGGCCTCAAAGGGCTTGAGCGGCGACACCAGTTCGCAAACCGGCCACGGCTTGCGCGGAAAAGGGCACAGGTCCATCAGCGAGTAGTACGCAGGCACGTAGTCGTGCGGAACGCGGCCCGGCAGGATGCTGCATCCGTGGAGGCCGACCTCCGTGATACGGCGGAGGATGTCTGGCCACGCCAGGCCATCCCCAACCATCAACAGCCGGAAGCGCCGGCCGGCATGATGAAGGATGGCGCAGGCTTCGACCAGATCATCCAGCCCCTCGTAGTCGACGAAGGATCCAACATAGCCGATGACCGGCATGCCTTCAGGGAGGCCAAGTTGGTTGGCCAGGCCCATGTCTCGCGGCACAGGCACTAGCCGGTCAACGTCCACGGCGTTCGGCGCTACTACGATGCGGTCAGCCGGCGCTCCGCGCCGCACCAATTCGTCCTTCATGGCTTCGGTCAGCGTGATGACGGAATCCGCCTTCTGCAGCAAGGCCCGTTCGAACAGCTGCAGGTAGCGATATTCGGTCGATCGCGCGAACTTTGGGTCGGACGAGGCCCGCGTGACGTCCCAGAAGCCGCGTACCTCGTAGACGAATGGCAGGCCCTGCTCTCGCGCGGCGACACACGCCGGCAGCGCTGTCGTGTAGTTGGACGCCGCGTGCACGAGCCCCGGCCTAAGCTCGGAGATCGTCCGGCCGATTTGGTCGGCCGCGGCTTGCAGATAGGGAATCAGCCCCAATTCACGGCGGCTGGGCTGGGGCAAAGAACGGTAGCGCAGAACGCCGACATCGTGGAATACCGGCAGTTCAATGCCCGCCCACTGGCGGTCGGCGTCCGCCGGATATCCGGGACGTGTGAAAGGCTGAACGTCCCAGCCGGCCGCGCGCACGGCCGACAACAGCCCGTTTGAGCGGGTCGCGTAACCATTCGACGTGAAAGGCATGCTGAACGCCAGCATCGCGAGTACGCGGCGAGGCTCCTGCGTCCATCCCGGACGCGCAGGCCCAGGCCGATCCAGTCTCGCCAATAGCTCGATTCGGCCTGCTATCGCCGCCATCAAAGCGCGGTCCGCGTCGCTGGGCGGGGTTATCGCCGCCAGTTTCCCGGCCCATGCAGACGCCAATGACAGATCGGCAGCCTCGTAGGCGACGCGACAGGCGGCGGCCAGCCAGCCACGCTCCATGCGCCGCTCCAGCAGACGTCCCGCAATGGCCGTGGCCAACAGAGGCTGGCCGCAGGCCAGTGCATACTCGCAAGCCGCCTGCAGGCCGTCAGCCTCGGCGAGCAGCCTCCGAATCACATCGCTCCATGGAACGGTCGGGGCGCCCGCCGTAGACTGCATCGACGCCAAGCCTGGCCACCATACCTGCATCGCGGCAACGACGCTGCTGATACCCGACCCGGTCTCGCGCCGAGAGCGCCACCTGTGAAGAAGGCGATTCAGCAATTCCCGACGCCCAGGCGGCGGTACAGGTTGGCCAGGCGCGCCTGGTACGCCTTCTCGGAGAACTTCTCAGCTTGGCGCCGACCCCGCTTCGACAACTCGAAGCACAGATCATCGTCGTGCTCGAGGCGTCGCATGGCTTGCGCGATCGCGGCCACGTCGTACGGGTCGACTAGCAATGCGGCGTCGCCCGCGACTTCGGGGATAGAGCTCGTGGTGGAGCTGATCACTGGAGTTCCCAACGACATAGCCTCCAGGACGGGCAAGCCGAAGCCTTCGTACAGGGAGGGAAAGACCACCGCCCGAGCGCCGCGGATCATTTGGATCAGCATCGGAAAGGGCACGTAGTCGATCCGCTTGATTCGGCGATCGCTGCCGGGCACGAGATCGAGCAGCCGCGTTTCCTGCGCAGAACGCCAGGCGCGCGCGCCCACAACCACCATTTGCGACCCCACGCCGGCCGACATGTAGGCCTCGATGATGCGGCCAATGTTCTTCTTGGGCTCGATGGAACCGAAGAAGAGGAAGTAACCGCGGAACTCCAGGCCGAACGCGCCGCCGATCGTGGAAGCCACCTCGTCATCACTTCGCTCGGCCAGGTGTGTTGGCACGTGGACAGCCTGGTAGGTGTTCGTCACCCGGTCTTCCGGCACGCCCAGCAGCTTCACGATGTCACGGCGCGACGCCTCGGAGACGGTGACGATGTGGTCCGCGGTATTCGCGATCCACTTCATCAGGCCGAAGTAGCTGGCCTTACGGTCGAGCGTGGTGTAGGGCAGGCGTAGCGGTACGAGGTCATGCAAAGTGTAGATGTTGGGCACACTCGCCGCGCGCATCGGCAAAGGGTAGGTCCAATGCATCACGTCCGGGGCTTGCGGCAGCTTCACCTTCTGCAAAGAGCGGAAGATGTCGAACTTGATCTGGCCCCGGTCGAACAGGCGGTAAGCGTTCCAGAGATTGTCGAACCGCGGCAGCCGTGAAGCGAAACCGTCGGTGATGACCGCGCCTGTCACCGGAATTCGGAAGGCCTGGTGGCGGTTGCGGAAGCCCAGCGCGCGCACCATCCGCAGGGTCTTGATGATCTTGTGGAGGTCCGGCGGCGACGAGTCGAAGAACATGACTTCCTTCAACAGGTCGTCGTGCTTGGCCTTAATCGGTGCCCCGTACAGCAGGTCGACCTGCGCGCCCAGGGACTTCAGCGAGTGGCTGAGATTGCGCCCATACGTGGCGACGCCCGTGCCCTTGTCCAGCGCAAGGTTGAAGCCGTCGATGGCGATACGCGCCGGACGCCCACCTGGTCGCCCAAGGGAAAGCGTGTCTGCCGACTCGATCGAATCAGGCTGCTCGGTTGCTTGCATGGCTTGCGTGGAGGGTTGTCAAAAGCGCAGATCGCGCAGGACCGCAGTGCTGGGCAGCCGCGATGTCAAGGGATCGTAGGCCAGCGGCAGAGGAAAGCTCTCCACCAGCGCCGAGGCGTCATAGCGGAACGGGGTCCAGCGCTCGTCGATCGCCCGGATGACCCGGTCCCAGTCCGTTCGATCTTCGCGGCGCTGCGCATACATCTCGAACGTCGGCCGAGGACCACCACGGAAGAATTCCCAGATACGCGGGTCGGTCGTGCACTCCTCCTGCAGCGAGATGGTCATCGGCCCGTTCTCGACGCCGACCATCTGACGGAAGTTCAGGACCGGAATACCGTAAGCCTCCGCAATCACGACGCCGTGAAAGCTCTGCGACACGATCCGCTTGCAGGCCAGGATCTTCCGGAGGTTATCAACCAGACCCTGCCAAGTAGGCTCGTGCCAAGTGTTAATCAACGTCACCTTATCCGCATCCGCGGGATCGATGCGATAGCGCATCGAATCGGCAGGCGGCCGGGCGCCGGGACCGAAACCTTGGACATCCTGAATGTGCGGGATGACACCCAACTCGTATCGCTTCTCGACGGGCTCAGAAAAGATCGAGGGCAGCAGCCACACCGGGTCGCCGTACACCTCGGGAACGTCGATGCCGAAATCGCGCAGGTGGCGTGCGCTGATTGGCCCACGGATAGCCCTGACGTCGTAGTGCGTGCGCGGCACGCTGCGGGCTAGAACTCCGCCGCGAATCGATACGCCACTGCCCCAGATGATGGCCTCGCCGCCGTGGATGGCATGAGCGATGCTGCCGACGGCCACCAGTTTGCTCTCAGGACGCGAAAAGCCAACGTGACGGACGCGGCGCCCCGACAAGGCCGCCACCATCACCGCGCTCAGTGAATCGCCCAAGTTACCGAATCCCGAGGTTTCCGGTGTCGAAGCGGCCCAGCACAGCGCGACGCTGCCTCGACGATCGGCCGCATTACGAACGAGGTCGTCGGTGCGGTACCTCTCACCGCAACCTGAGGTGGGCGGCAAGGGCTGGACGTCCGGCTCAGCGGCCAAGTCACCTGCGACCGGCTCGACCGCACCCCATGGCGCCATCAATTGCTTGATCGCATCGACGTGGACGACGGTGCGTCGCTCAAGCGCTTCCACCATCCGCATCGGCACTGCGCTCATTTCGCCGCGAACCGCGTCCGCCAGTCGCTGGATGCCAACCTCCACGGTCACATCTGTGGTCAGCAACTGCTGCCCGGCCTCACGCGACACCTTGTTGAGCAGGCGCGACTTCTTACCGTCCGGGACATCCAGCGCCAGCACCGGCAACTGGCAAAGCATCGCCATGACCAGCCCGTGAAAGCGGGTCGTGATCAAACCCTGGTACTGCGCGAACGCGTGTACGAGTGTCTCAAAAGCCAGGCCGCGGACATCCTGAATCGACGGCGTCGACCCAAGTTTCATCAACAGCGGGGACAGTCGCTTCATGTGCGAGACGTCATCGTTCGACATCAGCAGCAGATCGATCTGCCGACCGGCCAATGCCTGGGCCAGGGCGCTGGAAGGCTCCTGGACACCTGCGGCGAGGTGGGGATTGCCCAGCAGTTCGCCGGCCATGGCCACGCGCGGCGGCTGGGCCCGCGTCGGCCGCACTGCCTTCTGCGCTCGAGAACACCAGGCGAACAGCAAGTCCGGCCCGGTCCGGACGTCCACCGCACCGAAGCGTTCAAGCAGCTCACTGCTGTTCGCATCGCGTGTGGACGACAGCTGGAATGCGGGCAGGCAGCGCCGCGCGAATTCGCGGGTGGCTTCGTCCCGGTCGATGCCGCCCGCGTGATCCTGGTCCGAAACTCCGATGAAGGCCACCGGCAGCCCCGCCGCCCGGCACATCGGGCCGAACTTCAGATAGTTGGCTAGGTTCTGCGTCTCGTTGCGGCCGTCCCTGCTCGCATAGATCAGCCCGCCGCCGCCGACCACCACGGCGTCGAATCGCCGCAGATGGCCGGGGGCGACGTCAGAGTCGCTCCACCAGACCCTGGCCTTGGCGTACTGCCGGAGCATATTGGCCACAACATAGGACAACAGGTCGTCGCCGATGTTGCCCATCGCCGATGCGCCGACAACAAGGACCCGCGGCCCCCTGCCCGTCAGTGCTCCTGGTGCGGGGCGAAACTCCTTGGTCGGGTCACCCCTCCCGGCGAGGTATTCGCCGACACGTTCGCGCCAAGCATGCCAATGCCGCACGCTCAGCGAAGATGCGGCCTTGGCCCAGCCAAATCGCCCACACAGGACGAACACTTCGTTGGCCCAGCGACAGTGGCGACGGTTCGCATGGTCTTCGTGCACCCAGGGTGCCAGCCGATGGGCATCGTCCTTGCTGCAGCACCATGCAATTCGCCGACCGACATGGTCGAGTCCCCACGAGTACTCCAACGGGACGAACTTCGGGTGGAGGTCGAGAAACTCGCTGGGCACCATCACCAGCTCACACTCTTCGGCGGCCAAGAGTGCCGCTTCGCAGGCTCCGGCCCAAAACGAGTCTTTGTGCCAACTCATCGCAATCGATCCGTATCAATGCCGACGTTCAGTCGAGATGGTCTTCAATGGTGGTGATGAGCAGGCGGACAATACCGAATGCGAGCGAGAAGGCCAGCAGGAGGGCCAGGAGGTCGTAGCCGCGCCGCGGAAAGGCCGCCTCATCAGGCTTGGTTGCCGACGCGACGAGTACAAGGCTTTTGATCTTGCGCATCGACTCGACGCGCGCCGTCTCCATGGCAATCGTCGCGGACTTGTAAGCTTGCTCCGCGAAATTGACCTCGATCTCAAGTTCGCGAAAATCACCAGCCAGTGTGCTCAGGCGCGTTGCGCCTTTCGAATCCGTTGTGCCGCGTGCAGCTTCCGCCGCCATCTGCTCACGCAAGGCGTCAGCTTGCTGCCGCATCGCCTTTACCTGATAAGAGTGCTCGTCCATATACGACTTGGCGGTTCGCAGATCTGCCTCAAGTTTGGTCAGACGCGACTGCAACTCCAGGGAAAGCGCGGTAGTGGCCTGAGCCTGCGCGGCCGGGTCGAGCATCCGGTACTTCTCCTGGAACGCCAGCATCTTGGTTTTGGCCTGGCGATACTTGTCGGATGCGGTGGCCAATTCTCCAGCCGCGAAGTTCATCTGCTCACGTGCCAATCGTTGCGAGATTTGATTGATGAACGTCTCGCTTTCCTGGACGATGACGCGATTCAACTGTTGCGATTGCTCGGCCGTAAAGCCTTGGGTATGCAGGATCAGCAGCCCGGACTCATCGTCGTAGCGCGCTTCGACGCGGTTGCGCCAGTATTCGAGGAAATCGTCGGCGCTCGCCGACTCGGGCAGGCGTAAGAAAAAGTCCATCCTGGGGGCCGACCATGCCTTACGCAGGCCCAGTTGCTTGTCGACGACCTGCAGCATGTCCATCGACAGGATATGGGTTTGCAGCAGCATCAAATCGGCGTGCGCATTGGTACCACCGCTGATCGCAAAGATCGAGGCCAAGCCCGCCAAACCCACCGACTGGTCGCCGCTTTGCTTGATCGTGATTGCAGATTCGCTTTGGTAGCGATCGGCCGCGAAGACGTACAAGTAAATCGCGCAAAGTAACGTGGGTATGCCGATGAGCAACAGCGCAAGATTCCGCCGCGACAGAAATTTCAGTAGCCGCTTCAATCCTTGCCTCCGATCCGCTCATACGCGGCGATGCCAGCATCCACGTCCTCATAGACGGTCGCCCGCCCGCTATCGAGGTGGACCACCACCTCGCACATCGACTTGATGAGTTTCATACTGTGGGACACAAGAATGATCTTGGAAGACTTCATCCGCTCCGCGAACAACACCCGGCTCTTGGCCTTGAAGCGCGCGTCGCCTACGCCCATGACCTCGTCGATCAGGTAATAGTCGAACTGGAAGGCCATGCTCGTTCCGAATGCAACTCGCGCACGCATGCCGGATGAATAGGATGAGAGCGGCAGGTCGAACCAGTCACCGATCTCGGCGAAGCCCGCCACAAACTCCTCGACTCGTTTCATTGCTTCGCCGCGGACGCCGTATAAGCGGCACACGAAGCGAACGTTTTCGCGCGCGCTCGCTGAAGGCACCATGCCGCCAGACAGCCCCACCGGCCAAGACAAGCGTTGTGGAGTGACGATGCGTCCCTTGTCGGGAAGATCCACTCCTGCTAACAGTCTCATCATGGTGGACTTGCCCGCACCATTGCGACCGATGAGGCCGACACTGCGGTTCTCCGGCACCTCGAAATCGAGGTCGCGGAAGACCGTCTTGCGGCCCCTCAAGGTCAGGTAGCTCTTGGTCAGAGACTCGACGCGAATCATGTCGTAACCCGGCTGAGCCTTCGCAGGCGGTACAAAGACAGGCCGAAGAACAGAGTCACGGCAGAGGAGAAGAAAACTACCGCGTAGGACTGTTGCGCAATCGGCTGATAGTGCGGTAGCCCGAGGTGCCGGCTCCCCTCAATCCAGTGCAACAGGGGATTCCAGGCCAAGACGTCCAGCCACCGCGACGGAAATCGGGAGATCGGCAACACGACCCCCGAGATGAGATAAAGCGGCAGGAAGATGATGCGAATCACGGACTTGATGTCAGGCGCAAAGCTCGTCATCGCCGCCAGGATCATGCCGAGACCCAGCGCAAACAGCACGATTCCGAGCATCAAACACAGCCACTCCACCGGACGCGCCGGCACCAACTGGTAGTCAAAGAACACGGTCAGCGCTGTCGCAATAATGAGGAACAGCATTGACTCAAGGCAAAACGTGAAGATGGCCTTGGTGAAGATGACGTCAATCAGATGTACAGGTCGGTACGACAGCAATCCGCGACTGGTGTTGACGCCGTCCATGGTCTGCATACAGATGCTTCGGAACAGGAAGTACGGCAGCAGACCATACATCAGGAAGACAGGGTAGTCGTAGCCTGTGACATGCCGATCCAATATGAAGCCGAACATCAGTACAGGGAAGGCTACGTGGGTGATCGGCTCGATCAATACCCAGAAAAAGCCGACGCGACTGCGGCCGAATCTGGCCGAGAACTCCCTCAGCAACAGGGCGTACAGCACATCCTTTTGGACTTGGTACGGAGATCGGACAGGAATCGATTGCATGGCGAAGATGTGAGCCCGGGCGCAGCAGCAAGCTCGTCTTTTGGGCCGGAATAGTCAGGGAGAAGGTTGATACTCCGGCACCCAGTGCACCAGGAAAGCACGCACTGCTGGAACAGAACCGAAGACATTGGCTGTCTGAAGTGCAATCAAGGATTGTCGCAGGGTTGGCGAGGTTGGCGTCTGGCATAGCCAGGCCAAGCGCAATCGCGGCACACCGGTGGGCAGGGTCGCGTCCCCATCGGCTAGAAGCTCCTCGTACAGTTTTTCGCCGGGCCGCAACCCCGTGAACTCGATCGGAATCTCCCGCTCGCTGCGCCCCGCCAGCCGGATCATCGTCCGCGCCAGATCCACGATCTTCACCGGCTCGCCCATGTCGAGCACCAGCACCTGCCCGCTCTCGCCGATCGCGGCGGCCTGCAGCACGAGGCGCGACGCCTCCGGAATGGTCATGAAGTAACGGATGATTTCCGGGTGGGTCACCGTCACGGGGCCGCCTTTGGCGATCTGCTCCTTGAATTTCGGGATCACGCTGCCGGAAGAGCCGAGCACGTTGCCGAAGCGCACCGCCATGAATCGGGTGCCCGCATGCTCAGCGGCCATGGCAGAGACCACCAGTTCGGCGGCCCGCTTGGTGGCCCCCATCACGTTTGTGGGGTTCACGGCCTTGTCGGTGCTGATCAGCACGAAGCGCTCAGCCCCCACTTCTGCGGCCGCCAGTGCGGCGTGGTAGGTGCCCAGCGTGTTGTTGCGCAACGCCGCCAGCGCGTTGTGCTCCTCTTCCATCAAGGGAACGTGCTTGAAGGCGGCCGCATGGAAGACCACCTGCGGGCGCCAGCGTTCGAAGGCACCGCGCAGATGCGCAAGGTCTTTCACATCACCCATCAGGCGAACCAACTCCAGGCCAGGAAATCGTTCGCCCAGGTCTTGTTCGATGGTGTAAAGGTTGAACTCCGAGAGCTCGTACAGCACCAGCGTCGCAGGCTGAAAGCGAGCCACCTGGCGGCAGAGCTCGCTGCCGATCGACCCGCCGGCGCCAGTCACCAGCACCGTCTTGCCGCGCAGCACATCGCCGATGCCGGCTTCGTCCAGCTCGACCGGCTCGCGGCCGAGCAAGTCTTCGGGCTCGATGTCGCGCACGCGGTCGACGGCGGCGTCGCCGGTACGTAGCTCCTCGGCCGAAGGTACGGTCAACACGGGCAAGCCGGCCTCGCCCGCCAAGTCCACCGCACGCCGGCGTTGCGCCGCAGTCGCAGCAGGCAGGGCAATGATCAGGTGGGTCGCCGCACCGCGCACGCCTTTGTCGCGAACGGACTCCAGTGGGCCCAGCACCGGCACGCCCGCGATGCGAGCGCCCTGCTTGGCGACGTCGTCATCCAACAGGCCGAGCACGATCCATCCCTGCTGGTGGATGCCGGCCAGCAGGCGCTTGGCCGCATCGCCGGCGCCCAGCACCAGTGCCCGGCGCACCTCGGCGTCGCCACCGGTGATGCGGGCGCGCGAGTGCTCATAGAGCATGCGATAGCCAATGCGAATGACGCACACCGCCATGAGGGTGACCACCGGATGCAACGCCAGCACGGCGCGGGGCACCTGCACCAGTTGCATGCCCATGACGCCGACAGCGCTCACGAGGCCAGCCGCCACACATGCCAGGGTGAGGCGCTTCACCTCGCCAAACCCCGAAAAGCGCCACATGCTCTGCGGCACCTTGGCTGACGCGAAGGCCGCCAAGTACACCAGCACCACGCCGAGCAGCACCCAGGCGTCATAGCCCGGTCGCGCGCTCCACCAGCGTTCGAAGCCGAGGCGGAAGAGGTAGGTGGCGTTCCATGCCAGGGCCACCATCACCGCGTCGATCGCCAGCGACAGGGGCTCGCGATGGGGTCGCAGTCTGGCCAGGAAGCGGTCGAGCCGATGCCAGACCGTGAGAGGGGACGGACGAGTCGTGGTCATCGCGCGAACAAGACACCCATGGTTCGCCACACGACGCCCAGATCAGTCCACAGACTCGCGCGAGCGGCGTATTCGGCTGCCAGCGCCAGCTTCTTGGGAAGGATCACTTCGACGTACTCCCGCTCGGGATCGGCCGCAGCCGCCAGGAGACCCGCCTCACCGCGGAACGCCAGCGAGGCCGGATCGGTGATGCCAGGGCGCACGGCCAGCACGCGCTCGCGCAAGTCAGCCGGATAGAGCGCGACATAGCGGGGCACTTCGGGCCGGGGGCCCACCAGGCTCATCTCGCCCACCAACACGTCAATCAGCTGAGGCAACTCGTCGAGCCGATGGGCCCGCAACCAGCGGCCCACGCGCGTCACCCGCGCGTCGGCGCCGACGGTCAATGGGCCGCCCAAGCGCTCGGCATCCACCCGCATCGTGCGGAACTTGTGGATACGAAAAAGGCGGCCGTGGCGCCCCACCCGCTCTTGGCGAAAGAACACGGGCCCGGGTGAGTCCAGCTTGATCCATGCGGCAAGCCACAGACCCGGCACTACGAGTACCGCCAAACCAAGCAAGGCAGCCATGATGTCAAACAAGCGCTTGGCCATCAGCATCAAAGCCACGGTGTCAGCCAGCCAACGCGCGGGTCAACGATGCGGCCACCCGCGCCACATCGGCATCGCCCATGCGCGTGTACAACGGCAGGCTCAGCATGCGCTCGAACGCATGCTGGCTGTGCGGGAAGTCCTCATCGCGCAGCCCATAGCGTTCGCGCCAATAGGGGTGACGGTGCAGGGGGATGTAGTGCACGCTGCAACCGATGCCGTCGGCGTACAGGCGCTCGATCAAGGCATCCCGGCCGATACGGGCATCGTCGCTCAGGCGCACCGCGTAGAGGTGCCAGGCGTGCCGATCACCGGGCAAAGGCTCGGGGGGCAGCACCAACGGCAGGCCCGACAAGGCCGACCGGTAGGCGGCCGCCAGCTCGACACGGCGGCGCTGGAATGCGTCGGCGCGCGCCAGCTGGTGCAGGCCGAGCGCCGCCGCGATGTCGGTGAGGTTGTACTTGAAGCCGGGCGCCACGATCTCGTAGTACCAGCTGGGCACCTTGGCCGTGAAGCGGTCGAACGCGTCGCGGCTCATGCCGTGCAGGCGCATCACCCGGGCCCGCTCGGCCAGCGCCCCATCGCGGGTGACGAGCATGCCGCCCTCACCCGTGGTGATAGCCTTGTTGGCGTAGAAGCTGAACACCGTCGCGTCGCTCTGGAGAGTGCCCACCAGAGCACCACGATAGGTGGTGGGCAAGGCGTGCGCAGCATCCTCGACCACCTTCAGGCCGTGGCGACGAGCGATGTCCAGGATGGCCATCATGTCGGCCGCCAAGCCGCCATAGTGCACAGGGATGATGCACTTGGTGCGTGGCGTGACGGCTGCCTCCACCGCCGCCGGGTCGATATTGAGCGTGGCAGGGTCGATGTCGACCAGCTTCACGTCGGCGCCCAGGTAGCGAGCCACTTCCGCCGTGGCCGTGAAGGTATGGGTGGTGGTGATCACCTCGTCGCCGGGCCCCACGCCCACGGCCTCCAGCGCCAGATGCAGGCCTGCCGTGGCCGAGTTCACCGCGATCGACTGCAGTGACGGATCACCCAGGAATTCGGTGAACGCCGCCTCGAAGCGACGCGCCTTGGGCCCGGTCGTCACCCAGCCCGATCGCAGCGTGTCGACGACTTCGGCGATCTCGGCTTCGCCGATGTCCGGCAGGGCGAACGCCAGGAAGGGTTCAGCGGAAGATGAGCTCATGTCTTCGGTTTGTCGATCCAGGCCAGCAGGTGGGTGCGCAGCAGTGGCAAGGCGTTGAGGACGGCATAAAGCACGGGATGAAGTCTTGCCACGCGCCGCGCCAGCGGTGGCGCCAGGGTCAGGCGCTTGAATCGCGGCGGGCCCGCGGGAAACAGCTGACGCACCCGGGAAGGCGACACACCTCGCACGTCGGGATTGCGTGGATTGTCCACCGTGAAGTCGTACCAAAGCACGCCTCCGCCCGGCGCCACCCAGCGCCACATGGCATCGGCCAGTTGCTGCTGGAAAGCGTCGTCGAGCAAGGACGAGAACACGGTCGAGACGAAGACGATGTCCTGGCTGCCCGGGGCGATGGGCGCCACGCGGGCGTCGCCGTGCCACAGCGTCACGCCGCCAGGAAGCACCTGACGGGCCCGTTCGACCCGATCGGCGAGTACCTCGATGCCGACAAGACGCTCGGGGGCGAAGCCCAGCCGCAACAGCTCGAGCAGGTTGCCCCCGGCACCACAACCGACCTCGACCAAACGCAAGTGAGACAGCTGGGTGTGGCCCTGGCTCGCGAACAATCGCAGCAAGGCCCTCTGGCGCTCTTGCATGGTCAGCCAGACGTCCGGCTGCAGCATGCTGTAGCGGTCCGGCCCTGCGCGCCGCTGGTAACGTTCCGCCAGCGCCTGGAGTTCGTCGTACTCGCCGCTCATGGCTGGAGGATCGCTTTCAGAAAGCGCGCCGCGAGCACCGGGTAGGTGTGCTCCGCCAGCACGAAGGCACGGCCGCGTTCGCCCATGGCCCGCCGCTCGGCCGCCGGCAGCGCCGCCAGCCGCAGCAGCCCCGCGCAGACCGCCCGCGGATCCCCGGGCGGCACGGTCAGGCCGCAGCCGCTGGTCGCCACCGGATCGTTGCCGGCCTCCACCGAATGCAACACGGCGCAGCCGGCCATCATGTAGTCCATGAGCTTGTTCGGCGCGATGCCAAACCGGTACAGCGGCACGCGCTGCCAGCCGATGTAGGCCACGTCGATACTCGCCAGGAAGGCGGGAACCTGGGCCTTCGGGATCGGCGGCAGAAAGCAGACTTTGTCCAGTCCCGCGGCTAGCTGCTGCAGCCGCTCTCGCTCGTGCCCGTCGCCCACCAGCACGAACGAGATCGGCCGATCCTGCAGCAGCCTCGCGGCGTCGATGAGCACGTCGAGCGCATTGGGCAGCCCCATGCTACCGGCATAGCCCACCACCGTCTCACCGCTGACGCGTGCCCGCGCGAGCGCGTGTGCGACGTCGGCACGCAGAGGCGGAGGCACATCCATCCAGTCCTCGGGCACGATGCCGTTGGGAACGATGCTCAACCTGTGCAAGTCCAGTCCGCGCGAGGCCATGTAGTCATGCACTTTCGGCAACATCGAGACGACGGCGTCGGCGTCGCGGTAGGCCGTCGCCTCGGCCCAGTTGCACAGCCGGATGAAGGGATGAGATGGCGACATGCCCGACAACTCGATCGGGCTGAGCGGCCAGAGGTCGTGGACCTCGAAAACCAGCCGCGCCCCGGCCATCCGGGCCACGCGACGAGCCGGCCAGATGTCCATCGGATAGGTGCTGCTGGCGATCACCACGTCAGGTCGTACGTCGGTCGCCAGTTGCCGCGCGCCCGCCCAGACCTGCGAACAGAACCGCCAGATGTTCCAGGCCCGGGCCGCGCCGTTGCCGCTATAGCGCGGCGTGGGCAGCCAACGGTAGGCAATGCCGTCGATGATCTGCACGCCGGCCTTCGGCTGCCGAGCCCGGACGTGCGATTGCGACGCTGCGACGATCGTCACCTCGTGACCCAGCCGCGTCCACTCCCGTGCAAGGTAGTACGGCCGGTACTCCATGCCGAGCTCAGGTGAGCCCGCGTAGTGATTGACGAGCAGGATGCGCATCACCAAGGCTGCAGCAACTCAGCGTAAAGCTCGCGCGCCGCCGGATGGACCAGATTGCTGTTGTGCCACAGCAGCGAGAACTCGCCCCCGAAGCGGCGGCAACTCTCGCGCAGGCCCATCATCAGGTCGCGAGCCGCCTCGCCAAAACCGAGCCCCAGGTAGGCGCGCGAAATCACGGTCGCCTCCATCAGCACCAGCGGTCTTTCGACGAGCGCCAGCGCGCGTCCGCCGACGAGCTCGAACAGCGGGAAGTCGTGGCAGGTGCCGCAGCGGAATCCAGCGACGTCGGCGAATGCCAGCGTCGAGTCGTAGGCAAGCGGCAGGCCATCCAGCATCCGCGCCGTCTCGCGCGGTCGCCAGCGCAAGTAGTGCTGGCGACTGCCGAAGGCGTCCTGCGATCCGCCGGCCCGCCGGACGGCGCTGCGCAGGCCCTCGAGCTCGCCAGCCAGTCGGTCGGCCGAGTCGACGCTGGCATAGCTGCCATGCAGGCCGATGTCATGACCCCGGGCTACCAGGCGCTCGAGCAGCCTCGAGACGCGGGGTTCGCCAAGTTCGTAGCAGCCATCGATCTTCAGCGGCCTGTCGACGTTGATGAAGAAGAAGGTGACGCGGTGGCCGGCCCGCTCGTTCACGTCCATCATCCAGTCGAAGGTGTCGAAGGGATCGAAGCGCGTAACGCCGACACGGCTGGCCGCGGCGTTGAGCAACGTGCGCCCTGCCTGTGCCGGACTGCGATGGTTCACCAGGTCGGACGCTGTCTGGCGCAGCGCCCAGCCGATGCCCTTGGCGCCGGGCGAGTAAGGTGCGTCGACATCGCAACTGACCCACACCTTCGGCGCTCTCGCTCGGCGGCGCAGGCCTGGCGCGACCCGCTGGATCGCCCACCAAAGCAGTTCGACCCATTCATCAACGAGCGGGCGCAGCGCCCACCCGGCGCGATGGGCCAGACTGGCGCTGCCTGGGGAGCGGCCATGCCGATCGGTGGCAGCCCCGGCCACCGCCTCTTCGTAGCGGGACAGCATGAAGAAGATGCTGCCGGTGATGTCGATGGGCAGGCGAATGCGCGCGGTGCCTTCCTCGAAACGACCATCACCGAAAAACTGCGCCGCACTTGACTGGCCAACGCGATCGCGAACCTCTTCTGGAATCGGCCATGAAGGCAGTGGCACCGCCGGCAGGCTCTCGAGCTGCAGCCAGTGAGCGTCCGCATTCGCCAAGAATGTGTCCGGCCAGACAACGCTACCCCGGGCCGCGACGACCTCCACCTCTGGCGTGCCCTGCGCATTCGGCTCGATGCGATAGGCCAGGCCCAGCCAACGCCCGAAGATCACCTCGCAGACCCAGGCCAGTTCGGCCTCACGCCGGGCGGCAGCCCGGATGACAAGCGGCGAACTCAACGCCGCCCCCCGCCCAAGGCAAGCCACAGTCCGGCACCGAGCACCTGCATCGGCGTGGGGCAGACCACCGCACGGTAGCCGGACTGGCGCACCCAGGTGCGCCAGAGCGCGATCACCTGCATGTCCAGCCGCAGCAACCGACGCATCAGCCACGACCCGTCGATCCACAGCAGCTTCTGCGGAGGCGGCGCGGCACGGTCCTCCGCGGTCTCCCGTCCGAGATAGCGTTTGACCAGGCCGTTGCCCGCGGCAACGAACAAGCCGTGCTGCATCCAGAAGCGCGGATTCAGCTCGAGCGCCAATCGACGGGAGCCGGCGATGATGAACTCGAACTCGTACGGGCCCCGGTAGCGCAGGCGTCGCAGC
Source organism: Ideonella lacteola (assembly GCF_038066555.1). NCBI lineage: Bacteria > Pseudomonadati > Pseudomonadota > Betaproteobacteria > Burkholderiales > Sphaerotilaceae > Ideonella > Ideonella lacteola. The sequence goes on from NZ_JBBUTG010000007.1 coordinate 65,752, forward strand.
ACGTGCTCGGCAGCAGGGATCAAGCCGTGCGAATCGGCTATGGTGGCCAGCGCCGCCGACGAGCTGGGGCCGTCGTCGCCGTAGTCTGCGACCCGCAACGTCACGACCGCCAGGTTACGCGACTCGTCGTCGGCATCGAAGAAGCCACCAACGCTCAACAGCTGAAGCGCGTTGTCGCCGAGCCACTCCTGCAGGAAGAACCAGGACTCCTGCATCCCCTGCACGCGCAAGTGGCTGCGCCACCGCGCCAATTCGCAAGCACTGCGGCAAACCCAGCCTCGCGGCAATTTCCGGTCACCGACCCAGGAGTGCCGCCCCTTGAGCAGCAAAGGAAAGCGCACTCCGGCCGGCTCGTCCAGGGGCCATTGCGCCAGGCCTTGCGGACCGGTGGCGTCTTGCGCAAGAAAGTCTGCAAATGCCCATTTGTCGTCCAGCAAGGCAATCGGAAAGCGCTCGGGCAGAAAGCGCCCGTCCAGTTCGCCATCCAGGGCCCGCCGCAACGAAGCCTCTTCGGTAAAGAACTGCCACTCGGCGCGCGCCTGCGGCGGCATCACGGGCAAGGGAAGCTGGCGCACACCGGCTGGGACCCGCAGGTCGACGTCGAGGCCGGCGCAGGCGCGCCGCAGCGTCCAGGCATTGATCCACGACGAGTGTGCGAGGGCCAGTGTCACGAGGTTTGTCAAAACTCGAGTACCAGGGCAGTGCGCTCGACAAAACGCCAAGGCAGCAGACGGTACAGGCGGGGCACGATCCACCGGGCGCCTCGGCCCAGCACGCCAGGCAGCGACAGCAGGCGATCGACGGGGCCGCCGAACTTTTCCAGGCTGATGCGGCGAGGGGCGAGGCCTGCCGAGGTCACCAGGCCCAGCAACTCCGCCCGGCGGAAGAAGCGGATGTCGTAGAGCGGATCCGTCTTGGCCTTGCGGGCGAAGGCGGCCACCACCCGCGGGTTGTCGGCGTTGTGGACTAGGGCAACCAGCACTCGGCGCGTCACGCGGGCCTGCTCGCGCAACAAGGCCACCAGGCGCTCGTCGTCGGCGAACAGCACCCAGAAACCGTTGTGCATGCTGAGATCGACCGAACGATCGGGCATCGACAGGGCCGAGGCATCCTCGCACGCGAGCGTCAGCGGGGAATCCGGGTAGCGCCTCGCCAGATAATCCAGCGTCTTCTGGTCGAAGTCGCTGCCGATGGCGTTGACGCCTCGTTCCGCCAGGTAGCGTGAGTCACGGCACGAGCCGCCGGCGATCTCAAGCATCGACCAGCCCGCCAGATCGAACCGCGCCGCCAGCCACAGTCCCGCACGCGGCGGCGTGGCGAGGTATTGCTCGATGTGGCGGACCCACGCCTCCTCCCAGAAGTCCTGGCGCTGCAGGCCAGCGTAGCGGTCGGCCGGCTCCGGTGCGGCGCTGGCGCGGGACGCCTGGCGGTGATCGCCGTCATACATGGCGGGACTCCCGGCGAAAGACGCCAACCAGCCAGACCGGCCGGCTTCGCGCGGGCACCCAGGCCGCGGCCTGGCGCGCCAGCACGACCGCGTCGCCCTGGCCTGACGCCGCGCTCGTCGCGCTCGGTGCAACGGCGGTGGGCTCTTGGAAGCCGCAACTCGGACACACCAGGAAGCGGGGCCAGCGGTCGAAAAACCGGCGCCCCAGCGCCACCAGCGCAGACCGGCGCTGCCGGCCCAGGGCCAGCGTGCGCTCGAGACGGAAACCCGGCAGCAAGCCCCGCATGCTGTCCGGACCGAAGCTGCGGAAGTGGTAGTCCGGGTTCACGCGGGCGCTGCAGTACGGGCATTGAACGAAGCGGCGGCGCTCGTCGTACGGGACGGTGACGATAATCCACTCGCGTGCGACCCGCGCGAACTCGGACAGCGCCGCTTCGTACACGCCGAACGGCAAATGCTCGAGCACTTCGCATGACACGACGGCGTCGAAGGAACGGTCGCCGAACGCCAGGGCGCCCGCGTCGCCCAGGCGCAGGTCCACACCGCGCGACCGGGCGTAGTCGACCTTGGCCGGCGTGATTTCGATGCCGACGCCGGCGATGCCCCGTGCGGTCCGCAGCTCTTCCAGGAACACGCCGTGGCCCGCACCGACGTCCAGCAGCGTGGCCACCTGCGGCGGGACCAGCTCGACGGTGCGCCGCATCCGGTCCATCTCCGACGCCGAGCCACGGATGTGCCGCTCCACGTAGTCAGCGACCTCGAGGCCGCCGTAGTTAGCGTAGTAGTCCTGCGCGTGGCTCATATCATTCCTGGGCGAACTTCAAAGCCCGCCGGTTCAGCAGCATCAACAATCCGTACATCGCACCCATCACCGTCGACAGGCCCAGCACCGTCCAGGGGAAATCCACGCCTGCCCGACCCAGCCCTTCGATCGAGCCGGCCAGCAGCGCCATGCGCAGCACGTCCCACAGCGCTTGCCAGTGCTGCTTGCCATGGATGATGAGGTGCGACAGCGGCGACACTATCACCTGGCCGATCAGCATCGGCACGCTGGCTGCCAACACCCAGCCCGCTCCGGCCCATTGCACATCTCCGAACAGCGGGCCCACGAACAGCGGCCCTGCAAGTGCCACCAACGCCAGCGGCAAGGCCACCCACACCAGGCGCCAGCTGCTGCGACGGTAGAGCGATGAAAGCAATGCGGGATCCGCCCGCACGAGGCGGGCCGCCTCCGCCCAGAAGCTCTGGCTGACCGCCGCCCCGACCAGGCCGACCGGCCCCAGGGCCACACGCTGCATCAGGGCGTAGTAGCCCACTTCGACGGCGCTGTAGTGTCGCGCCAGCATGAATGGAACGATGGCGAAGCTGGCTGTGCTGACGGCCGAAGCCAGCGTCGACCAGCCGGCCTCGGCGCGGAATCTGCGCCACGCCACGGCGAGCCGCCGCCGATCGAGGCGGGCGATAGCCGCCGACAGCCCGGTCGCATGCAACCACAACGTCCTCAAGCCGACCCACACCCCGGCCACTGCGCCGGCGACGAGCCCGTACAGGCCCAGCTTGGCGGCGGCGAGGCAGACCAGCAGATTCGCTGCGCTCTGCATCACCTTGGCCCTTCCCATCGGGGAAAGGTCCGCCCTCCGAACATGCCACGCCTGCAGCAACTGCTGGATGCCGCCGCCGACCAGCGCGGGCAGCACCAGCCACCCCATCGCATCGATGACCGACCAAGCAGACGGCAGCCGGTGCCGAGCCGCGACCCACGCGAACAGCAGCAGGAACGAGCAGCCGCACAGGGCCAGCGAGCCGAGCACCATCAGCGCCGCGGCCGTGGTGCCCGCGCGGGCGCTCGGCACCGACCATTCGAAACGTACTGTGCCCACCGCGAGCGCGACGCTCAGCACCGAAGCGAACAGGGCCAGCCCGCCGAAATCGGCCGGCGAGTACAAGCGCGTCAGCAGCGGTGCCGCGATCACGGGCAGCGCCTGGGCCAGCACATTGGCACGCGCCACCTGCCAGACGTTGCGGGCAAACCGCGACTGCCGCATCCACTCGGAGAACCGACCCGACCAAGCCACTGTCATGAAACCGCTCCACCAGCCGTCAGCTGCGCAGGGCCCGTGCCAGCGAAGCCGCCACGCGATCCTGGTCTGCCAGCGTGAGGTCGGCGCTCATGGGCAGGCTCAGTACCCGATCGGCCAGGCGGTCGGCCACCGGGCAACTCGCTCCCACGGCCTGCGATTCATACACGGGCTGCCGATGCAACGGCCGCGGATAGTGCACCGCCGTCGGAATGCCCGCCTCGGCCAACACCTGCTGCAGGCGAGCGCGGTCGTCCACCATCACGGTGTACTGGGCCCAGACGCACTGGCGGCCCGGACGCACCGCCAGCAGCTCGAGCGGCAAGCCAGCCAGGCGCTGCGCATAGCGATCGCCCAGCTCCGCACGACGTGCCAACTCCCAGTCCAGCCGGGGCAGCTTGGCCAACAGCACGGCACACTGCAGCGTGTCCATGCGGCCGCCCACGCCGACGCGGGTGTGCACGTAGCGCGCACTCTGCCCATGAATGCGGATCTCGCGCGCCGCCTTCGCCAGCTCGGCGTCATCGGTGAACATCGCGCCGCCATCGCCATAGCAGCCGAGCGGCTTGCTGGGGAAAAAGCTGGTGCAGCCCCAGGTGGACAACGCGCAACTGGCCCGGCCGTGCAGCGTCGCACCGAAGCTCTGCGCGGCGTCCTCAATGACGGCCAGGCCACGCTGCGCGGCGATCGTGTTGATGGCGGCCATGTCGGCCACCTGGCCATACAGGCTGACGGGCATGATCGCCTTGGTGCGCGGGGTCACGGCCGCCTCGATCAGCGATGCGTCGATGAGCGCGGTGTCGGGTTCGACGTCCACGAACACCGGCGTCGCACCGAGCAGAACGATCACCTCGGCGGTGGCCGCGAAGCTGAACGGCGTCGTGATGACCTCGTCGCCAGGACCGATGCCGAGTGTCATCAAGGCGATCAGCAACGCCTCGGTGCCGCTGGCCACGGTCACGCAATGGGCCGCGCCCACGCGTTCGGCCAGCGCCGCTTCAAGTTGCGCCACCTCGGGCCCGAGGATGTACTGGCCATGGTCCAGCACGCGCTGGATGGCGGCATCGATCTCCGGCTTCAGGGCGGCGTACTGAGACTTCAGGTCAATGAACTGCATGGCGTCACGACCCCTCGTAGACGGCCTGGCCATGGTGCAGCACATAACGTTCGCCGGTGGCCGTGCAGCGGGCATGCCCCGACGTGTCAAAGGCGAGTCGCTCGCCATGCCGGCTCATCCAGCCCATGCGACGTGCGGGCACGCCGGCCATCAAGGCATGCGGCGCCACGTCTCGCGTCACCACCGCGCCAGCCCCCACAAAGGCGTACTCGCCAATCGTCACGCCGCAAACGATGGTCGCATTGGCCCCGAGCGTCGCGCCACGGCGCACCAACGTTCGGCGGTACTCATGCTTGCGAACCACGGCAGCGCGCGGATTGTGGACATTGGTGAAGACCACGCTGGGCCCGCAGAAGACCTCATCCTCCAAGGTCACCGCGTCGTACACCGACACGTTGTTCTGGATCTTCACGCCACGGCCGATCTGCACGTCGTTGCCGACGAACACGTTCTGCCCCAGCGAGCAGCCCGGCCCGATGCGCGCGCCCGCACACACGTGGCTGAAGTGCCAGACGTGGGTGCCCTCACCAATCTGGGCGCCTTCATCGACGATGGCGCTGGGATGAACCGTGACACTCATGGGACCCCGGCGCTTTGCCGTTGCAGGACAAACGGATGGGCGTCGGCGCCCGGCGCCCGTGGCACGGCAGAGCGGATGACCTCCACCGTCTCGATGCAATGGCGTGCGTCGGCCAGGCCATACCCACGGCCGGCCAGGATCTCGCGATAGCTGACGGTGTGCAGGTCGGTGAACCCTTCGGAAAACTCGAGTTGCTCGCCGGAAATGTCGATGCTGCGGAAGGTGGTCTTCTTGCCCTGAACCGCCGCTGGAAGATCGTTGGCATCGATCGACAGGAACCAGCGCACGCGGGCTCGTTCGTATTCCAGGTAGCCAGCAGCCTGCGCATCGCCACTCAGGTGCACGACGTTGGTCTGCAGCCGTCCAAAGACGAAGTGCAGCATGTCGAAAAAGTGAACCCCGATGTTGGTGGCCACTCCGAACGACTTGCGCGGATCGCCCTTCCAGCTCTGCGCATACCACTTGCCGCGCGACGTGATGTAGGTCAGCTCCACATCAAACTTCCGATCCTCCGGCGCCGCAGCGACCTTCTCGCGCAGCTTCAGGATCGCGTCATGGTGGCGCAGCTGCAGGATGTTGAAAACGCGCTGTCCGGTCTCGCCTTCGACGCGGGCAAGCTCGTCCAGCAGCGCAGTGGTCGGCACCAGCGGCTTCTCGCAGATCACGTCGGCACCGAGACGCAGGCCGGCGGCGATGTGCGCGTGGTGGAGGTGGTTCGGGCTGCAAACCGAGACATAGGCCAGTGATTGCGCCGGATCCCGGCGGCGCATTTGTGCGTGCTCGTAGAAGCGTTCGAACTCGGTGAAGAACTCGGCCTGCGGAGCGATGCTGTCGATGATGCCGACCGAGTCGTTCACGTCGTTGGCCACCGCCAGGCGGTTTCCGGTGTCGACGATGGCGCGCATGTGGCGCGGGGCGATGTAGCCGGCGGCACCGATGAGGGCGAAATTCTTCATGACGAACGACTACTTCACGATCTGGCCATCGGCCACTAGGCGCGCCTGCAAACCCTTGACATCTACATCATGCACGGCGCTATTGGCTTGCGCAGCCATTGACGCCGCCGTACCAGCGGCTTGCCCGATCATCATGAACGTAGGCTCCATCCGCAGCGACGAGTAAGCCATCGAGGTAGCCGACAAGGTTCCAACATTGAGCAAGTTCTCGACTTCGGATCGGCGCGGCAGGAGGCTTCGATACGCGATCGGATAGGGTTCAAACCCAGGCAAACGAATGATGCGGAATCCCTCAGTGACCACTGTGGGGCGGGCGGGCGCGCCACCCACCGATATCGTCGCCCAGGTGATGCGTCGGATGTGCGAGTCGGCACTGTATGCCCCCATCGCAATGCCGTCATCTATAGGCGCGCGCCGGCCATTGCGCAAAACGTCGTTCTCGTTCATCACGTACTCGCCCAGCATCCGGCGCGATTCCCGGACATAGAGACGGTACGGCCAGTGTCCGTTGTCGACAAATTCGTCACGGCACAGGCCGTAGCGAGCCACTTTGGCATTCAGTGCGCCAAAGCGGGGATCTGTCTGCCAGAAGTACAGCAAGCCTTCGATATAGCCGCGGTACGCCGCCTCGATGGCGGAGCGACCGGCGCTACTTGCATCGGCATAAGCCTGGTTCCACACTGGCGAAGTCATGTCGGTCGAGAAGGCCGAGCCGCCGTTGAGATCCCCCTTGAAATACCTCGGATTGGTCGAACGCACCGTACGCGCCGGATTGAAGTACAACTCGTCCAGCGGCTTGCCCTGCGCCGCCGCGGCTTGTGCGACACGAGCCGATCCCTCGTAGAGAGCTGGGTCGTAATCGGCAGGTCTGGCGAATGGAATCCGGTTGTCGGGATCGTCGGTCACGCACAGCCGGTAGTTGTAGGCCATGAGCTTGTCGTCCGCGCTGCCGACCGCCTTCTCGGGAGCGGGTGGCGGCTCGACGAACGGCAAAAGCCCGCTCTCAGGCTTTCCAGCCTCTAGGAAGGGATCGACCGACCTGCCATATGGCGGCGTGACAAGGCCACCATAGCCAGCGTCATCTTCGATTCCTGCGGGATCGACGCCATCGGAGCCCGACAGGCGTGGTTCCCGAATCATCGTGTAGCTGACGCCCGCCTGGGCCATCAGGTCACCTTCATAGCTGGCATCGATGAACACCTTGGCGCTGACGTCGCCTCTCGCCGTGACCAGGCGCTTCAGTTGGGCGCCATCGCGGACAACAGTGAAGCTGGAAACGCCTGACTGCACGAAGACCCGCGGCTGTTCCGCCAACATGTCGGCGAAGACCTCTGCCGCCACGTGGGGCTCGAAGTCCCAGTAGATTGGGCACGGGTACTCGTTGGAGCAGGCGCCCTTGGCAATCTCCCGGTCACGAGTGCGATCGAAGAACTCGCGCGTGATACCCCCCAGCGCCTTTTCACCGGCACCTCCACCACCGGTATCGGACTTGGCCAAGCCTCCGGTCATCATCCCGCCGATCTTCGAATTGCTTTCGATGACAACAACGGTACGCCCCGCGCGGGCCGCCGCCAAGGCAGACGAAATGCCCCCCGGAGTCGCGCCAACTACCACCACATCGGGAGCGGCGATCTCCCACGTCGCAGAGGCTTCAGACATTGCGCCGGTCTTGCCCATCCTGACGGTCAAGCGATGCCGGCCCATCGACAAATCGGCGTAGGCCACGCGCCCGAGGTCGGGACCCTCTTCGCAATCTATGGCAGCGCCGTCGTCAATGCTGCATGTCATCGACTCTTCCGCAGAAAGAGCGCGCGAGATCCTGAACTCCAAGGATCCTGACGTCCAAGGGGTGAACTGCGAATTCGCAAGAAGCGCAACACTCCGCGATCCTCTCTCAGGAGTCGACCCACCGCAGGATGCCAGCAGAGCCATGGCTCCCAGATTAAAGATCGTGACTACGCTTCGCTTGTTCATCTAGTTGCCAGACCCTTCGGAACAACCCGCGCACCGGCCTTCGCCTCAGTGCGGCTGGGGCGGCGATCACTATGTGCCAGCGGCGCGGCGAGTTCGGTGTCCATTGTCGACGAACTGACGCTGCGATTCAGGCAGCTAAGATTCGGCGCAGATCCACGTGCTGCAAGAGGGAGAACAAGTTGAAAAACATTCTGGTCGAGCAGGATGGGCAAGTGCGTCGCACCAGCGCCACGTTCTATCGAGGAGAAACTACCAATTTCTATCCCACCGATACCTCGCTCGAGGCACCAGATGCGGTAGTCAAATACCTGACCCAGGGCTGGATGCCCCCTCGGCCGTTCGTCTCGAAGACCACCCCGATCGTCGCATTCGGTTCCTGCTTCGCTACCAACATCAGCAACTACCTGCATAAGCGCGGCTTCAACGTGCTGACTCGGCGTGAAGGATCGGCCTACGTCACCAAGATGGGAGACGGCATCGTCAATACCTTTGCCATCTTGCAACAATTTGAATGGGCCTGGCTCAACAAGGTTCCGCAAGGCCACTTCTGGCACGGCTACTCGGCTGAGGAGTTCGGTTATGACGAAGCAGTGCGCCTCGAGACGAGGCGTCTGTTCGATACGGCGGATGTCTTCATCATCACACTGGGCCTGTCCGAGATCTGGTACGACGAACCCACTGGCGCAGTTTTCTGGCGCGCGGTACCTCTCGACAAGTTCGATGAGTCTCGTCACCGGTTCCGCGTCTCCACGGTGGAAGAAAACAAGCGCAACCTGCATGAAATCCGCCGACTGATACGCCAGTTCCGGCCGGACGCCCACATTGTCATCACGATCTCGCCGATTCCCCTGACTGCGACGTTTCGACCCGTCAGTTGCGTGTCTGCCAATGCGGTCTCCAAATCAATCCTGAGGGCTGCGGTGGACGAGGTTTATCGCGAAACCCGCCCGACGGACACGAAGCTGCACTACTTCCCCAGCTACGACATGGTGATGTACGGCTTCGACAACCAGTGGAGGGATGATCGCCGACACGTATATCCCCATGTGCTCACTTTCAACATGCAGGTCTTCGAAGCCTACTTCTGCCGCGGCAAGTTGCGCGTCGCCGACCTTGCTGGCGCCTATGCGAACGCGCGCAAGCTGGACCTCGTTGTCGCGCGGGAAGGTCACCAATCGTCTGCAAAGGTCATTGCTGCCAATGCGGCCGCCGAATCCATCACGCCACCGAAACCGCGTCGCCTGTGGCGTCGTGTTGCCGGGCGGGTAGCCCGAGAGATCAAGTCTGCTTGGGCCAGCGCGCGAAAATAGGGCGATGCCTGAGTTGGCGGACTGCCCTCTGACGGGGAGCCTGCCGCCCCTCTAAAGACGGAACACCGTCAAGCCGAAAGATTCCAGCACACCGCCCGCAAAGAGAGACTTGACGTCAGCGACCACAGGCCTCTCGCCACGCACAAGCGCGCGCAACTGCACCGGCGTCATCGCCCGGTACTCCCGATGCGCCACCGCCACCACCAGGGCGTCGAAGGGGCCGTCGGCCAGGGTGGCGAGTTCGATGCCGCATTCGTGTCGCACCTCGACCGGGTCGGCGTGCGGGTCGATCACGGCCACCTGGGTGCCGTGGTCTCGCAGTTCGTTGACGAGATCGACGACCTTGGAGTTGCGGATGTCGGGGCAGTTTTCCTTGAAGGTGATGCCCAGCACGCCCACACGGCAGCGTGGTACGTCCAGGCCGTTTTGCAGCATGCGCTTGATGACGTTGCGCGCCACGTAGCGGCCCATGTTGTCGTTGATGCGCCGCCCCGCAAGAATCACCTGCGGGATGTAGCCCAGTTGCTCGGCCTTGAATGTCAGGTAGTAGGGATCGACGCCGATGCAGTGCCCGCCGACCAGCCCCGGACGGAAGGGAAGGAAGTTCCACTTCGTCGAAGCCGCGGCGATGACCTCGGCGGTGTCGATGCCCATGCGCGCGAAGACAACCGAGAGCTCGTTCATCAGCGCGATGTTGAGGTCGCGTTGGGTGTTTTCGATCACCTTGGCGGCCTCGGCCACCTTGATGCTCGGGGCCCGGTGCACGCCCGCGGTGACGACGGACGCATACACCTCGGCCACGGTCTCCAGCGTGGCGGCATCGCAGCCTGAGACGATCTTGCGGATGTTTTCGAAGCGGTGTTCGCGGTCGCCCGGGTTGATGCGCTCGGGGCTGTAGCCGGTGAAAAAGTCCACCCCATGGCGCAGGCCGGAGGCTGCTTCGAGCACGGGGACACAGTCTTCTTCGGTGGCGCCGGGATAGACGGTCGACTCGTAGACGACGATGTCGCCTTTCTTCAAGACCGAGCCGACGCTGCGCGAAGCAGCGATCAACGGCGACAGGTCGGGCTTGTTGGCGCTGTCGACCGGCGTGGGCACGGCGACGATGAAGAAGTCGGCGCGGCGAAGGTCTTCGAGCTGGTCGGTGCAGTGCAACTGCGCGCCCGCCAGCTCGGCCGGCGAGACTTCGCCGGTGCGGTCGTGGCCCGTGCGCAGCTCGGCGATGCGTGGCGCATGGATGTCGAATCCGATGGTGGGCGCGTGGCGCCCGAAGGCCACGGCCACGGGCAGGCCGACGTATCCGAGGCCGACGACGGCGACTTGACGATTCATGGGCACGGGTAGATGCCTCGGTGGCGGGAGAAAGCGACGAATTCTAGGGCGCCGGCCCCGGCCGGCACGTCAGCGGGCGCCCACCACCTAAAATCGCGCCTCCCTGCCTCAGCCGACATGGCGTGGTCCGCCAGCGCCGGCTTCCCTTGCGAGCCATTGATGAGCCACAACCACACCCCTCCGCCGCCGCCCGACGACAACCAGCTGATCGCCGAACGACGCGAGAAACTGGCCGCACTGCGGGCACACGCCAAGGAGACCGGCGGGGCCGCCTTCCCGAACGATTTCAAGCCCACGCACCACGCGCTGGACTTGCATCATCGCCACGGCCAGGTGCCGAACGAAGAGCTGGAACCCCAGGCGGTGAAGGTGTCGGTCGCAGGCCGCATGATGCTCAAGCGCGTGATGGGCAAGGCCTGCTTTGCGACGCTGCAGGACGCGTCCGGCCGGATTCAGCTGTACGTCACCCAGGATGCGGTGGGCGCCGAGACGCTGGCCGCCTTCAAGCACTGGGACCTGGGCGACATCCTTGGCTGCGAAGGCACCCTGTTCCGCACCAAGACGGGCGAACTGTCGGTCAAGGCTACGAGCATTCGGTTGCTCACCAAGAGTCTGCGCCCATTGCCTAGCGACTTCTACGGCATGAAGGATCAAGAGCAGAAGTACCGCCAGCGCTACGTCGATCTGATCACCGATGACGCCGCCCGTGCCCGCTTCGTGGCGCGCAGCAAGGCGGTGAGCTCGATCCGCAGCTTCATGGTCGAGCACGGCTTCCTCGAAGTCGAGACGCCGATGCTGCACCCCATCCCGGGCGGTGCCAATGCCAAGCCCTTCATCACGCACCACAACGCGCTGGACCAGGAGATGTTCCTGCGCATCGCGCCGGAGCTGTACCTGAAGCGGCTGATCGTCGGCGGCTTCGAGCGGGTGTTCGAGATCAACCGCAACTTCCGCAACGAAGGCATCTCGGTTCGGCACAACCCCGAATTCACGATGATGGAGTTCTACGCGGCGTACTGGAACCATCACGATCTGATGGACTTCACCGAGGCCGTGCTGCGCCATGCGGCGCGCGCCGCCACCGGCTCAGCGGCGGTCACCTACGCCGGCAAGCCGGTGGAGCTGGACAAGCCGTTCGCGCGGCTGTCCGTGCGCCAGTCGCTCATCGTGCATGCCGGCCTGACGCAAGCCGAGGCCGACGACGCCGAGGTGCTGCGCGCGCGGCTGAAGGCGCTGGGCGAAGAGGCTCCGGCACACTGGAAGCTGCCCGAACTGCAATTCGGCCTGTTCGAAGCCGCGGTGGAAGAAAAGCTCTGGCAGCCCACCTTCATCATCGACTACCCGGTGGAAGTGAGCCCGCTGGCCCGCGCGTCGGACAGCAACCCGGCGATCACCGAGCGATTCGAGCTGTTCATCACCGGCCGGGAATACGCCAACGGCTTCTCGGAGCTGAACGATGCCGAGGACCAGGCTGCGCGCTTCCACGCTCAGGTGGCCAACAAGGATGCCGGGGACGAGGAGGCGATGTACTACGACGCCGACTTCATCCGCGCGCTGGAATACGGTATGCCGCCCACCGGCGGATGCGGCATCGGCATCGACCGCCTGATGATGCTGCTGACCGACAGCCCGAGCATCCGCGACGTGATCCTGTTCCCCGCGCTGCGGCGCGAGGTCTGACGGACGGCCTGCTGCCATGTCCAACCGCCCGGCGATGCCCCCCGACGCCGGGCCGGTCGTGGATCTGGCCACCTGGCAGGCACGGCTCTGGGCCGAGTTGGGAAGCGCCGCCCGAGACAAGGCGCATCCGTGGCGAACGCCGGTGCTGGCCACAGTGGGAGGTGCTCACGGCGCCGATGGCCGGGTGGTGGTGCTGCGGGAAGTGGACGAAAGCCAGCGTTCGGTTGTCTTCTTCACCGACGCCCGTTCACCCAAGGTTGAGCAGATCTCCCGCCAGCCACAGGGCACGCTGGTGATGTGGTCGGCTCCACTGGGCTGGCAGCTTCGCTTGGGTGTCCACCTGCAGATCGAGACCAGCGGCTTGGCCGTGTCGTCGCACTGGGCCCGGTTGCGGATGACCCGCGCCGCTCAGGACTACCTGGCTCCACGGCCGCCAGGAACGGCGCTCACCGCCTTGCCCCAGCGCGAATCAAGGGCTCACTTCGCGCTGGTCACGGCCCAGGTGCTCACCATGGATTGGCTCTGGCTCGACCCGGCCGGCCACCGCCGCGCCGTATTTGATGGCCAAGGGGCCCGCTGGGTGCAGCCCTGAGTGAGCAGCCCGCGGGGCCGCCACTCCGACCGCTGCGTGGCATGAGAAGCCTGGCCGAGAGGGTGCTTTCCCCGAAGCGCCCTGCCCCCGTGATCACTCAGGACGCTGGAACTTGGGCGGCCGCTTTTCCAGGAAGGCCGCCATGCCCTCGCGCTGATCGTCGGTGCCGAACATGGCGTGGAACAGGCGCCGCTCGTACCACAGGCCATCGGCCAGGCTCGATTCAAAGGCGCGGTTGACGGCCTCTTTCGCGGCCATCACCGAGATCTGGCCGAAGCTGTTGATCTGGCCCGCCACGGTGAACGCCTCGTCCATCAGCTTGTCCGCCGGCACCACCCGCGACACCAGGCCCCAGGCTTCGGCCTGCTGCGCATTGATCCAACGGTTGGTCAGCACCATGTCCATCGCCTTGGCCTTGCCGATCGCGCGCGGCAGGCGCTGCGTGCCGCCAGCGCCCGGCACCACCCCGATCGTGATCTCTGGCTGGCCGAACTTGGCGTTGTCGGCGGCGATGATGATGTCGCACATCATGGCCACTTCGCAGCCGCCGCCAAGCGCCACGCCGCCCACCGCAGCGATCACCGGCTTGCGCACTCGCCGCATCGTCTCCCAGTTGCGGCTGATGTACTCGGTGCGGAAGGTGTGCTGGAAGTCGTAGTCCTTCATGGCGGCGATGTCCGCCCCCGCGGCGAAGGCCTTCTCGTTGCCCGTGACGACGATGCAGCCGATGGTGGCGTCGGCGTCGAAGGCCAACAGTGCCTGGCCGAGCTCATCCATCAGCTGGTCATTCAGCGCATTCATTTGCTTGGGGCGATTCAGCCGGATCAGGCCGGTCTGAAGCATGCCGTTCGCGCCGTCGCCATGGCGCTCGGTCAAGATGCATTCATAGGTCATGGGAACTCCTCGATGTTCGAATCCGCCAGAGGGCCAGGCTCCGGTGCGGACGGTTCGTCAGCGCACTATACGGCCCGGGCCAGAGGCCGCGGGGGCCGGCGCCGCGGCCTGCAATGGGGCACTTTTCAGGTTGAGCTCGATGTAGGACTCTGTGTCTTGCCGGATCACGATCTTCACCGGCAGGTACTGCAGGCTGGGCGCCACCCAGGTCTCAACGATCAGCTCGTTGGGTCGCTTGTTGGCAGGCCTCGGGTAGAGGTGGAAGGCCTGGACCGTACCGAACGGCAGATTGAGCTCCACCTGCTCGGTGATGTCGTAGGTCCACTGGCCCACGCGGCGCGGCAACGCGAGCGGAAATTCGACGCTCTTGCCCACCTGCAGCAGTTCAGGCCGGGTGAGAAACAGCCACGTCATCTGCACGAACTGGCTGGCACTGTCCTGCACACCAGGCAAGGGATCGTTGACCTTGCCGTTGGCCAGCTGGATGCGGTCCGGCTCGAAGAGCACCGTCAGGCGACGCGTCTCGCGCAACGTGACCTCGGTTTCCTCGTCATAGCGCCTCGGCGAGAGGCCCTGCGGCCCGATCACGCCATCGCTCAGCATTCGACGAGACACCACCGGCGGCACCGACACTTGCAGCCGCACCTGGTAGTGCGACCCGTCGCGCAGCCACTCGACCTGCGCCGTGCCGTACAACGGCCCGCGGTAGTCTCCCGTGAGCACATAGCTCAGGCGCGTGGAGGGTGGCCAGTCGAACGCCACCGCGCTGCTGGTGGGCGTGGCCGGCGCTGAAGCGGCGGGCGTCACCGCTGACGCGGCCGAGGCGGCTGAAGCAGTGGCCTGCGCTGGCTCCGCCTCTGGTGCGGGCAGCACGGCGCTCGCGATTCTTGCGGGGGACGATGCCGCTTCCGCCAGCTGCAGTGCTTCAGGGGCAGGCGCACTGGCAGGCGCGGGTGTGGCCGCGGCCCCCGATGCCGCCGACGCAGCAGGCTCAGGCGCCGGCGCGGCGGCCCTCACTGGCGACGGGGGCGGGGGTGGGGCCGCGAAGGTGGGTGGCGCCGTGACCGCAAGCTCTCGCACAAATGCCACATCGATGGGTTTCGGTGCTTCGTCGGCCCATCCCTCACCGTAGTGGCTGTCGGGCAGTTGTGCGGCCAGCCACCAGTGCGCGACGGTCACACACCACAGCAGTGCCCACCAAGCCACGCGGCGTGCGACGCGGGCCCGGCTCGAACGGCCACCGGGCATCGCAGCACCCATGTCAGCCGTGGACCAGCATCGTGACGACGTCAGTCACCCAGCCAGCCGCGCCGCAAAGCCAGGGCAGCAGCCGAGGCCTGCGGATCTGGCGCGAGTGTCAGTTGCCGTTCAAGTGTGGGGGCGGGCAGCGGTTGCACGGCCAGCGTACGCAGCCGCTGCTGCCGCACCAGGGTCAGCTCAAAGCTGGCCCCTTCAGCCACCCACTGCTGCGCATCGTCCAGGCGGCGAACACGCCAACCATCGACCGCGAGCAGCTCATCCCCAGGTGACACTCCCGCCGCCGCGGCCGCGCTGCCGGTCAGCACCGATTTCACCTGCACGCCAGTGACGGGCCCTTCGGAGAGCTTCAGGCCCAGCGCCGCGCTCCAGCTGGTTTTCTCGTCGCCGCGCTTGATGCCGGCAGCGGCGAGCGCCGCATCCAGCGGCAGATCGTCACGTCCGTGCACCCAGCTTTCAAGCGATTCGGCAAGGCCGGCACCGGCCAGCGCTTCCACCTCGGCCAACACCCGGTCTTCGGTCAAGGCACCGTTCGGGCAGCCCTTCCACAGCCGGCGCATCAACTCATCGAGAGACTTGCCCGCACGACGCAGATGCAGGTCGAGCAGCAAGGCCACCAGCGAACCCTTCGTGTAGTAGCTGATGGTCGAGTTGGGGGTGTTCTCGTCGCTGCGGTAGTACTTCACCCAGGCGTCGAAGCTGGCCTCGGCCACGCTCTGCACCTTCTGGCCCGGCGTGCTCCGCACGCCACTGATCGTGCGGGAAATGAGCTTGAGGTAGCGCGCACTGTCGATCAAACCCGCGCGCCGAAGCATCAGGTCGTCGTAGTACGAAGTGAAGCCCTCAAAGAACCACAACAGGCGGGTGTAGTTCTCCTGGCTGTAGTCGAGCTCCACGAACTCGGCAGGCTTCAGCCGCTTGACGTTCCAGGTGTGAAAGTACTCGTGGCTAATGAGGCCGAGCAAGGTCACATAGCCATCGCTGGCCGCCGTCTGCCCGCGGCGAGGCAGATCGCGCCGGTTGGCCAGCAATGCGGTGCTGGCGCGGTGCTCCAGTCCACCGTAGCCCTCTTCTGCCGTGTTGAGCATGAAGACATAGCGACCGAACGGCGGCTTGCCGC
Organism: Ideonella lacteola; assembly: GCF_038066555.1. Taxonomy (NCBI): domain Bacteria; kingdom Pseudomonadati; phylum Pseudomonadota; class Betaproteobacteria; order Burkholderiales; family Sphaerotilaceae; genus Ideonella; species Ideonella lacteola. Next base: position 82,089 of record NZ_JBBUTG010000007.1, read on the forward strand.
GGCCGTGCCAAAACGCAATCTGCGCGGCGCAGATCCGCTTGGTATCGGCCAGCAGGCGATCGCCATCGAAGCTCGGCCAGGCCCCCGCAACGACAAACTCGTGCGGGACACCGCCCGCCTCAAACTCGCCGCGCCAGAACCGGCCCAGCTCGAACGGATGGTCCACCAGCTCGTCATAGCCGGCACTGACATAGCCGAGCCGCACGCCCTCCAGGGCGGGCATGGCGGTGGCCACCTCCCAACCCTTGGGCAGCGCGGCCAGATGCACCTCGTGGGACGCTGCCTCGTGGCCATGCACCCGCAGGCACAGGCTGGTCGGGTTGAAGAAGCCCCGGCTGTCGTCGAGGAAGGCGGTGCGCACCGAGTTGTCGAAGGCGTAGGCTTCGTAGCTCAGCGTCAGCGCGCCGCGCCCGATGGGATCGGTGCGCCAAGTGGTCTTGTCCAGTTGGGTGAGTTGCACCTCATGCTTGCCCTGCTGCGCGCGCAGCCCGCTCAAGTGGCGCCCGAACTCGCGCACCATGTAGCTGCCCGGGATCCACACCGGCAGGCTGAACAGTTGCACCCGCGACGGGTCGGGCACCGTCAAGGTCACCCGGTAGCGGTGCTGAGCGGCGTCAGAAAGATCGATGCGGTAGCGGATGGCAGCGGTCATCAGGCACTCGCGGCAGCAAGAAAGCAGCAAAAGCTGCCCAACGCGCTCAGCCGAAAGCGCAAGGTGAGCCAGGCGCCGAGGCCCTGTTCAGCGAGCAGCTTGCGATCGACGGCGTAGCAGACAAGCAACATCACGCCGATCAAGACCAGCCCCGCGTTCTCGGGCATCAGCGCTGCGACCGATGCCACCAGCGGCGGCACAACCGCCCACACGAAGTGGGCCGGCTCGTTGTGCCCGGCGCGCATCGCCAACCCCCAGTGGAGACCCCCGAGAAACGCCACGATGCACACGCCATAGGCGGCCACCGCGCGCAGCACCAGCGGCTGCGCCTCGGGGTAGACCAGCCAGGCCAGCACAGCCCCCAAACCGAAGGGGATCAGGCCGGCGTAGCCCAGTTGGCGGGCCAGGCGGGGCGGCTCGGCCGCCCAAGGCGCTGGAGAAGTCAGATGGGTGGTTGCGACACTCATGCCGCACATTGTCGCCGCAGGCCCACCGATTTGTTTGTGATTGAAACGCGCAAGCGACTTCGATCAGGACTTCTTGCTGGCTTCCTTCATGCGCTCTTCGATGCGCTCCAACGGCATGGCGCCAGGCGAGCGGGTGCCGTCTTCGAAGACCACGGCCGGCGTGCCGTTGATCTTGTACTTGCGGCCGATGGCCAGGTTGCGGTCGAGAACCGCGGTGTCGCACTTGTCGCCTTGCGCTTGCTTGGGCGGGGTCACACCGTCGATCATCCACGCGCGCCAGGCCTTGGAGGCATCTTTCGCGCACCAGATGTCGCGCGATTTGACGTTCGAATCCGGCCCCAGGATGGGCAGCAGGTAGGTGTAGATCGTCACATCCTTCAGCGCGAGCAGGTCGCGCTCGATGCGCTTGCAGTAGCCGCAGTTCGGGTCCGCGAACACCACCAGCTTGCGCAGCCCGGTGCCTTGCTTGAAGACCAAAGCGTCCTTCAGGGGCAATGAGGCGACGTCGATCATCGTCAGCTTGTCGACGCGCGCCTTGGTGAGGTCGGTCTGCGTCTTGGTGTCGAGCATCGCGCCTTCGAAGAGGTAAGCGCCCGTTTCATCCGAATACAAGATATCGGTGCCGATCCGCAACTCGTAGATCCCGGGCACCGGCGTCTTGCTGATCTCGTCGATCTTGGGCAACTGCGGCATGCGGTCGGTCAGCGTCTTGCGGATGGCGGCTTCGTCGGCCTGGGCCATCGTGGCGGCCAATGCCAGCGTGCCGATCAGCGCAGCGGCGGAAGCCCGTTGGGCAGCTTGTGACGCGCGGGCAATGAATGCGTTCATGGAAAGGTCCTTGTGGAAACTCTGGAAGCTCTGGAAGCTCTGGAAGCTCAAAACGGTTGTCTCGTGATTGGAATGGGAAACGGACTGCCTGCTCGCGAGTCAGGAATCGAGCGCCTGGCCCACCAGCCACCGCTTGACGGGCGCGATGTGGTTCACCAGACCCAGTCCGCGGTTGCGAAGTTCCCGCAGCAAGGGCTGCTGGCCGGCAAACAATTGCCACAAACCGTCAGTGGCCTGGGTCATGGCCCAGGTGCCGGTCACCCGTCTCCGGGCGTAGCGGCGCAGCAGATCGGCGTCCCCAGGTGAGCGCCAACTCTCGCGCTCAGCCAGCACCTCAGCCAACGCGGCCACATCGGCCAGCCCCAGGTTCAGGCCCTGACCGGCCAAGGGGTGCACCACATGCGCCGCGTCGCCCACCAGCGCCCAGCCGGCGCCGCTGATGGCGGAGGCGCGCCCCAGCAGCAAGGGCCACGCGGCACGCTCGCTGCCGAGCGTCAGGCGGCCGGCCGCTTCGCCGCACGCCTCGTTCAGCGCCGCTTCGAATTCGGCGACGGGCAAGGCCAGCAAGCGCTCGGATTCGGCGGGCGACACCGACCAGACCAGCCCGAAGCTGTGCCCCGGCTGCGGGCGATCGAAGGGCAGCAATGCCAGGATGTCCGGGCTGCGGAACCATTGATGTGCCACGCCGTTGTGGGGCCGATCGCAAACGAGGCGCGCCGCGATAGCGCGCTGGCCGTAGCTGTGCTGCTCGAAACGCACCCCCAGCTTGTCGCGCCAGCCTGAGGCCTTGCCTTCAGCCACCACCGTCAACGGTGCCGTGGGCGGCTCGTCGAACAGGCTGACCATCGCATTGAAACCGACCGCCGTGTCCAGCACGGCCTCGAGGGCTGCGGCATCCACAATCCAGGCCAGCGCGGGCACCGATTGGGTGAAGGCCGAGAACTCCAGCCGCGCGCCCGGTGCGTCACCGGCCACGCGCATGTCGTGCACCGCCGTGCGCGCATCAGGCGGCAGCGTGTCCCAGGCGCGCAATTCCGACAGCAGACGGACGGACGCAGGGTTCAGCGCGTAGGCGCGCAGATCCGGGCCGGCAGACCGGGTGGCCGGCCGGGCCTGCAAGGCCACCCGCAAGCCCTGCCGCGCCAGCGCCAGCGCCAGGCTGCGGCTGACGATGCCCGAGCCGAGAATGCGCACGTCGAAGGCTGTCATGCGAGTCATTGTAGGTAGGCGGCCTAAAATGGCAGGTTACCCGCCCGGGTTGCCCATCACATTCTTGATCTTCCCGGCGCCGTCTCCCATTCCCCTGCCCGGAAGCACCCCATGAGTCTGAAGTGCGGCATCGTCGGCCTGCCCAACGTCGGCAAGTCCACCCTGTTCAATGCCTTGACGAAGGCCGGCATCGCCGCCGAGAACTATCCCTTCTGCACGATCGAGCCGAACGTCGGCGTGGTCGAGCTGCCTGATCCGCGGCTGCAAGCCCTGGCGGGCATCGTCAAGCCTGAGCGGGTGCTGCCGGCGATCGTCGAATTCGTCGACATCGCAGGCCTGGTGGCCGGCGCGAGCAAGGGTGAAGGCCTGGGCAACCAGTTTCTCTCGCACATCCGCGAAACCGACGCCATCGTCAACGTGGTCCGCTGCTTCGAAGACGAAAACGTGATCCACGTGGCCGGCAAGGTCGACCCGATCGCCGACATCGAGGTCATCCAGACCGAGCTGTGCCTGGCCGACCTGGCCACGGTCGAGAAGAGCCTGCAGCGCTACTCCAAGGTGGCCAAGGCGGGTGGCGACAAGGAGGCCCAGCGCCTGGTGGACGTGCTGAAGAAGTGCGAAGCCGCGCTGAACGAAGCCCGCCCCGTGCGCTCGATCGATTTCAGCAAGGAAGAACAGATCGTTCTCAAGCCGCTGTGCCTGATCACCGCCAAGCCGGCCATGTTCGTTGGCAACGTAGATGAACACGGCTTCGAGAACAACCCCTTTCTGGATCGCCTGAAGGAATACGCTGCCAAGCAGAACGCCCCGGTGGTGGCAATTTGCGCCAAGACCGAGAGCGAGCTGGCGGACATGAGCGACGAGGACCGGGCCATGTTCCTCGAAGAGATGGGCCAGAGCGAGCCGGGCCTGAACCGGCTGATCCGCGCCGCCTTCTCGCTGCTGGGCTTGCAAACCTACTTCACCGCCGGGGTGAAGGAAGTGCGTGCGTGGACGATCCACATCGGCGACACCGCACCCCAGGCGGCCGGCGTGATCCACACCGATTTCGAGCGCGGCTTCATCCGCGCTCAGACGATCGCCTACGATGACTTCATCAAGTTCGGCGGTGAGCAGGGCGCGAAAGATGCCGGCAAGATGCGCGCCGAAGGCAAAGAGTACGTCGTCAAGGACGGCGACGTGCTGCACTTCCTCTTCAACGTCTGACGCGGTTGCCCCGGTTGGCCAGGGCGGGCCGCCGGGAGCCTGCATTGAACGACCGCACCACCCGCACCGAGCGCGACACCTTCGGCCCGATCGAAGTCCCGTCGGAAGCCCTCTGGGGCGCACAGACGCAGCGCTCGCTGCACCATTTCCACATCTCCGACGAGCGCATGCCCGAGGCGCTCTTGATGGCGCTGGCGCGTGTCAAGCGTGCGGCGGCCGCCGTCAATGCCGGGCTGGGCCTGCTCGATGATTCGCTGGCCACGGCGGTGGTGGCTGCCGCCGACGAGGTCTTGAGCGGGGCTCACCAGAGCCAGTTTCCGCTGTCGGTCTGGCAGACCGGTTCGGGCACCCAGACCAACATGAACATGAACGAGGTGCTGGCCAATCGCGCCTCGGAACTGCTGGGCGGCCAGCGGGGGCACGATCGGCGCGTGCATCCGAACGATCACGTCAACTTGGGCCAGTCGTCGAACGACATCTTCCCCACGGCCATGCACGTGGCGGCGGCTCTGGCGGTGTCGGGCCAACTGCTGCCGGCATTGCGGCACCTGCGCAGCACGCTGGCAGCGAAAGCCAATGCCTTTGCCGACGTGATCAAGATCGGGCGAACCCACTTGCAGGACGCCACGCCACTGACGTTGGGGCAGGAGATTTCCGGGTGGGTGGCACAACTGGATCACGCCGAACACGCGATCGTGGCCACCCTCGGGCCACTGCATGAGCTGGCCGTGGGGGGCACCGCGGTCGGCACCGGGTTGAACACCCACCCGCGCTTTGCCGAGGGGGTGGCCGCGCAGCTGGCCCGGGACACCGGAGCACCCTTTGTCGTGGCGCCGAATCGGTTTGCGGCGCTGGCCGGGCACGAGGCGATGGTGAGCGCGCACGGCGCCATCAAGACACTCGCCACCGCGCTGATGAAGATCGCCAACGATGTGCGCTGGCTGGCGTCGGGCCCGCGCAGCGGCCTGGGCGAACTGCGCATTCCAGAAAACGAGCCTGGCAGCTCCATCATGCCGGGCAAGGTCAACCCGACCCAGTGCGAAGCCCTCACGATGGCGTGCTGCCAGGTGATGGGCAACGACGTGGCCCTCAGCCTGGGCGGCGCTTCAGGCAATTTCGAGCTGAATGTCTTCAAGCCGCTGATCGCGCACAACTTTCTTCAGAGCGTGCGCTTGATGGCCGACGGCATGGCGAGTTTCGACGAACACTGCGCCCAGGGCATCGAGCCGGACCGGACCCGCATCCGCGAGTTGCTCGACCGCTCGCTGATGCTCGTCACCGCGCTCAATCCGCACATCGGTTACGACGCCGCCGCGCGGATTGCCAAGCACGCCCACGCCCATGGGCTGTCGTTGCGCGAGGCCGCACTGTCGGTGGGCGGGCTCACCGCAGAGCAGTTCGACGCCTGGGTGCGGCCCGAACAGATGGTCTAGGGCATGTTCACACGACGCAGCCCCGATGCGTCGTGTGAACACGCCCTAACCAAGGCCCTTCGCCCACCCGGCGCGTTCAGACCGGCCGGGCACCGTGGCCGGCGAATCGGAAGCCGAGCTGCATCTCGACCAGGGGCACCGGGTAGGTGGTCTGGCAGCGCCATCCACGAAAGCCCACGCTGTCCAGCCCGGCACGATTCAGCACCGCGGCGAGCACGGTGTTGTGGTCGGCCACGTCCTTCAATGGCGCCATGTCAGGCGTGGAGGGGAGTTGCTCGATCGGGGCGGTCAGCTGCAACCGCCGGTAGTGGGGCATGCCCGGCGGGGGCGGCGCGAGGGCCACACCGGTCGCCCCGGGCAGATAGAAGCCCACATGAGGAAGTGCATCAGGCCAGAGGCCGTCGGCGAGGTAGATCTCGCGAACCAGCCGCTGGCAAGGCGTGTGCAGCATGTAGGTGCGCACGGTGAGGAACGGCGCCCCCGGGCTGATTCTGGCCACGCGGCTGATGCGCAGGGCCGTCGTGAGGCGGGGCGGCAGCGGATCGGGCGACTGGGCACCGAGCAAGAAGGTGCTGGCACCGGACTCGCGTTCCACGTCCAGCACCGGCAGCGGCAGGCTGCATCCCTCGGGGATGAAGTAGCGGTGCGCATCGTCGCTGGTCTCGGCATGGGTCGGCACGCCATCGACCGGCATCAGCTGTGGCACTTCGTCGGCCCGGGCGTCGGGTTCTGGTGGCGCGTACAGACTCAACAGCGGCAAGGGGGTGCCGGGCGTGATGCGCCGCAGGCCCAGTCGGCGATGGACTTCGATCGCATCGACATGCCGTCCGTCGGCGGCAGGAAAAAGAAACATCGCCGTCGACAAGGTCTCGCAGTAGTGCCCGAAGAGGAAGGACACGGCCTTGAAGGACGCCTGCCGCGCCATGTGCTCTCGGCGCTCACGAATTGAAGCCTGGTCTTCACCCAAGCGGGCGTCGAGGGCCTGGCGGCCACCGGGCAGCGTATCGAGCAGCGCGGCAAAGTGGTCGACGGCGCGCTCCAAGGCCGGCAGCCAGGGCTCTGCCGCAGGATCGGCGCGGCTTCTGTCGACCAGGATCCGCAACCCTGTCGGCGACGGAAGCAGGTGCAGAAACTGTGGGTCGGACTCGGCCCGCGCCGCCTGGACCAGACGGCTGGCCAGGCTCTTGTCCAGACCGATGCGGCGCATGAGGCGCACAGGCCGCGGAGGCTGGCCGGCGAGGGCGTCAAGCAGTGGCAGCAGGGCCCCGCGCAAGGATGCCGCGACAGAGGCCTCGCGAGAACCGGGTGGCGGCGACGCCAGATCGGTCAAGACGGTGACATCGGCGTCGGCGGGCGTCGGTTCGGTCAGCGTGTGCACGTCTGTCGTCGTTCCTTTGGAGGGCACCTCGTTCGCGGCGCGCAGTATCCGTGGACGAGGTGGCCGCTCAGGTCATCGTTTTCATCGGGCCGCGGCGGAAACGCGACGAACCGCGATGCTGCGCGTGGCCCCGGTTGACAACTCCACACCTGCCACACCCATCACCTGGCCGTCGGCGCTGATGGCGCTGACGGACTGGATCTCGATCTTCTTGCCCACGTTGTAGCCCCGGTCCTTGAAATATTTGCCGGCTTCGACCATGCCCGCGTCCTCGGTCCAGATGAAACCCCGGTTGGACGGCGAGAAGAAGCGCCGAGCGGTTCCGACCACCGTCTTGCCGTCGTCTGACAGCCCTGTGGCATACGCCATGCCGCCCACCTGAGTGCCCGGCAACACGCCCAGGTGACGCAGTTGCCAGGCCGAGCCGGTCCAGGTCCACATCGCGGCGCCAGTGCGCTGGGTGGCGGGGTCGTAGGCCTGGCCCACGATGATGGTGCCACTGGCATTGACCGCGCCCGCTTCGCTGGGCCAGTCGGAATCGTCCAACACGGTCTTCACACCGTGCACCCACACCGCAGCGCGGCGCTGCCCATGGACCGGGTCTTCATCCCAGCCCACCAGGACCGTGCCGTCCGCGTTGGCATCGTCGGCACGGCTCGAGCCGCCACCGCTGCCCATGTCGTTCACGACCCCACCCTTCGTCCAACGGCTGGCATGTGCCAGGCCACCCGCGGCCGTGTTGCGCCAGTACAGGCCGGTGATGGTTTGGCCGTCGCCGGACATGCCGAAAACCCCGCCGTCGAAGCGGTCGACGATGGCCCCGTCGGCCGGGCGCGGCGGCATCAGCTGCTGCCAACCGGTCTCCGCCGTCCAGCGGCCCTGCGTGCCGTAGGTGCGGGTGTCGTCCATGATGGTGGCGGCAACGACCTTTCCGTCGGCCGAAATGGCGGGGGTGCCTGCGCCCGTCTGGAGCTTGCGCATCGTGCCGCGTCCCAGGGGCTGTGCGCCACCGACCCACGTCCAGTGGAAGGTTTGGTTCGACCCGTTGAGCTGCCCAGTGGCCGCCGTTCCATCGGCCGACAGGCCCGTGACATAGCAGTGGCAGATGTCGCGGCCCTCGAAGGATTCGGCGAGCACGAGAGACGGCGCCGAAAGCGCGGCGATGGCCAGCAGAACGGCCGAGCAACGGAAACGAGCAAAAGCCATGAGGGATCCTACGGAATGGGTTGAAAACGGTTCCGTTACTTTAGACAGTCGTCTCGTCATCTTCAACAGTTCTCTCAGAGAATTCTTATGGTGGTTTTCCCTGGCGGCGAGACTGGGCTGGCCCGGCCGCACCGCACGAAAGGTTCGTTTTTTCAGGCTTAGCACTCATTGAGCCGGAGTGCTAATATCGATGGAACTGAAGCGTCCGAGACGAGTCGGAGACACCATGAACATGACTGCCACCACCTCCAACACCCTGGCTCTGCGTGACCCGTGGGCCATGGTGCCGGCGATCGCCAACCTGGACGCCTACATCACCGCCGTCAACCGTCTGCCATTGCTGACGCCGGAAGAAGAATCGCAATGCGCCACCCGCCTGCGCGACCACGGTGATCTTGAAGCCGCCGGTCGCTTGGTGCTGTCACACCTGCGGCTGGTGGTGTCGGTCTCGCGCCAGTACCTGGGCTATGGGCTCCCGCACGGCGACTTGATCCAGGAAGGCAATGTTGGCCTGATGAAGGCGGTCAAGCGCTTTGACCCCAACCAGGGCGTTCGCCTGGTCAGCTATGCGCTGCACTGGATCAAGGCCGAGATCCACGAGTACATCTTGAAGAACTGGCGCATGGTCAAGGTGGCCACCACCAAGGCGCAACGCAAACTCTTCTTCAACCTGCGTTCGATGAAGCAGAGCCTGAAGGGCCAGGCTCTCGACAGCGATACCCACCGTTCGACGCTGACGCCTGCCGAGGTGGACGTCGTCGCGCACCAGTTGAATGTGAAGCCCGAGGAAGTGGTGGAGATGGAAACGCGCCTGTCAGGCGGCGACGTGGCGCTGGAGCCGCAGACCGATGACGGCGAAGAGACCTACGCACCGATCGCCTACCTCGCCGACGACAGCCAGGAGCCGACCCGCGTGCTGGAAGCCCGCGGGCGGGATGTGATGTCCAGCGACGGTATCGTGCGGGCGCTCGATCAGTTGGACGCGCGCAGCCGCCGCATCGTGGAAGAACGTTGGCTGAAGGTCAACGACGATTCGACCGGCGGCATGACGCTGCATGAGTTGGCCGCAGAGTATGGCGTGAGCGCCGAGCGCATTCGGCAGATCGAATCGGCGGCACTGAAGAAGATGCGCAAGGCGCTCGAACCGGCTTAATAGGCCGCCTCGCTCGCTGAAACGACAACGGCCCCTCGGGGCCGTTTTGTTTGGGTTGGCGCTTCTGCCCGTTTGGTCAGGCGCCGTCCAGCAGCGCCTTGACATCGTGCGCGACCGCATCGACGCCCGCGCCGTAGCGCTGCGCCAGCCTGACCCTGCCCTGCGGGTCGAAGATGTAGGAGTTCGCGGTGTGGTCCATCGTGTAGCTGCCATCGGTGGTGCCGGGGACCTTGGCGTAAAAGACCTTGAACTCCCGGGCCACCGCCTTGGTCTCGTCCAGCGTGCCACGCAGCGCGACGAAGTCTTTGCCAAAGGCTTCGACATAGGCCTTGAGCACCTGCGGGGTGTCCCGCTCAGGATCGACGCTGACAAAGACGCCCACCACCTTGTCACCGTCGGCGCCCAACTTCTTCTTCACCGCGGCGATCTCCGCCAGCGTCGTCGGACAGACATCGGGACACTGGGTGTAGCCGAAGAAGACGATGGCGACCTTCCCCTTGAAATCAGCAAGGCTGCGGACCTTGCCATCGGCATCGGGCAGCTTCAGCTCCCGGGCATATTCAGCGCCGGTGATGTCGATCCCCTGAAAGGCCACCGTCTTCTTGGTGCAGCCCACCAAGCCGGCCGCCGCGGCCACCAAGGTCCAAGAGGCCAGGCGCAGGGTCCGGCGGCGCGTCGCGTTCGTTTGCATCATTCCATCTGCTTTCATCAGGTGCCCGCCGCCAGCCAAGGGCTGACATAGTGGTCGACCAGCAGCGCTGCGAACAGCAGCGACAAGTGCAGGATCGAGAACCGGAAGGTACGGCGGGCCAGGGTATCGGAGTAGTCGCGCCAGAGCCGGAATCCATACACGATGAAACCAATGCCCAGTGCCACGGCAGCGGCAAGATAGATCCATCCGCTCATGCCGTACACGAAAGGCAGCAAGGTCCCGGCGAACAGCACCAGCGTGTAGAGAAACACATGCAGCCGAGTGAACTCTGAGCCATGCGTCACGGGCAGCATCGGCAAGCCGGCCTTCGCATAGTCTTCGGCACGGTACAGCGCCAGCGCCCAGAAGTGTGGCGGCGTCCAAAGGAAGATGATCAGGCACAGCAACCAGGCCTCTGGGCTGGTGTCTCCCCGCATCGCGGCCCAGCCGAGCACGGGCGGCATCGCACCGGATGCCCCACCGATGACGATGTTCTGCGGCGTCAGCGGCTTCAGGACCACCGTGTAAATGATCGCGTAGCCGACGAAGGTGGCCAGCGTCAGCCCCATCGTCAGAGGGTTCACCCAGATCCACAGCACCGCGCAGCCCACGGTGCACAGCACCGCCGAAAAGAGCAAGGTGTGTCGTTCGGCCAGTTCCCCCTTGGCGGTGGGTCGCCACGCCGTGCGCTTCATTCGGCGGTCGATCTCACGCTCGATCAAGCAATTGAATGCAGCGGCAGCGCCTGCCACGAGCCAAATGCCGACGGTGGCCGGCAAGACGATTCGCCAATCCGGCCATCCTGGAACCGCCAGCAGCATGCCGATCACGGCGCAAAAGACGATCAGTTGCACCACCCGGGGCTTGGTGAGTGCGTAGTACTGCGCCCAGCGGGAGGGAGGATGAGGCAAGGCGGTGGTCGACACGGTCGAGTTCATTGTGGCGCGGGGCGGCCGAGGGCGGCAGCGCGGAGAGCGAAAGGTGGTTCGGCCACGGCGCGTACCTGCAGCGACACCAGCACCAGCACCAGCGCAGCCGCGCCGCCGGTGTGCATCAAGGCGGCCAGCAGGGGCCATTGCAGGATCACGTTGGCGGCGCCGGTGCCGACCTGCAGGGCCAGCAGGGCGACCAGTTGTTGCGCCACCCGGCGTGAGGCCGGAGCCCCCAAGCGCCAGAGACCCAGCGCGAGAGATACCAGGACGCCGAGCACCACCAGCGCGAACACGCGGTGCACCCAGTGGATGGCCACGAGGGCTTCAGCCGGCAAGAAGCCGCCCTCACCCGCGCGACCCAGGTGCCGCAGTATCGTGAAGCCCTGCCCTGCGTCCATCGACTCTGGCCACCACTGCCCATTGCACTGCGGGAACCCTTGGCAAGCCAGCACCGCATAGTTGGTGCTGACCCAGGCCCCCAGCAGCACCTGGATCGTCAGCACGGCCAAAGCTGCCTTGATCAGATGGCGCATCCCCGTCGACACCAGCAGTGGCCGCGACCGGTAGCGTTCTATCTGCATCGTCAGCAAGGCCAGCAGCACCAGCCCGCCGAAGAGGTGCAGCGTGACGATCGCGGGATAGAGCTTCAGGGTGACGGTGTACTTCCCGAACAGCCCTTGCACGATGACCCAGAGCAGCGTTGCCCAAGGCCACCACACCGAAAAGGGCAGTTCGCGGCGAGTCCGCGTGCTGATCACGGCGAGCGCTGTGATGAGCGCACCCACAGTCATCGCCAAGTACCGGTGGATCATCTCGATCCAGGCCTTGCGCTGCGTCACCGGGCCCGTCGGTTGTTGAGCCTCGGCCTGCGCGATCTGCACGCCCGCGGTCAACGGGCTGGCCTCGCCGTAGCAGCCCGGCCAGTCAGGACATCCGAGTCCGGAATCGGTGAGGCGCGTGAAGGCGCCGAAGACCACCAGATCGAAGGTGAGAAACAAGGTCAACGCCGTCAGGGCGGCGCGACGCCCAGCGGAGCCGTCATTCCGATGCCGCCACGCCCACCACCCCAGCGGCAGCAGCGCGAGCGCCGCCGCCACACCGAGCAGATGCAATGCGGGGGAGAGGTCGACGAGAGCGAGCGGCTGGGTCATGTCATTCGGCCCGGCCCGGCCGGTCCCAGAATGCGGAGGCCCGGAGGAGTCGGTCCAAGTCTTTGTAGAAGCGTTTGGGCTCCAACTCGGCGGGCGCACGCATCATCCACTCGCCCATCGGGTCGACCAGGTACAGGTGCGCGTCCAGCGTTCGTCCGAATTCAGGAGCGAGCCAGCGCGAGAGGTCTTCGGGCGGCACGCGCAGGATACGCGCCGGCGCCTCGCCTTCGGCCATGGCGCGCGCAATCGGCTCTCGGATCGGCACGTCATCGGTGACCAGCCAGAGGCGGTCGATCCGGCCACGCTCTCGACCGGTCATTTCGCGCAACTGCCGCTGCTGGTAGAGGTGCTTCTCACAACGCTCATCACACGCGGCACCGCCCACGGCGATGAGGAGCCATTGCCCCTTCAAGCTGGTGGGGGACACGGGTCGATCGTTCAGGTCACGCAGCGGCAGGTCAGCCGGGATGGTGCGCGTGGGCTGGATCAGCTCGGCGTAGTTGTTACGGCTGCCGGGACGCCACACGTAGTAAGTGAAGTACGACAGCAGGACCGGCGCAGCGCAGGCCAGCAGGACCAGCAGCGCGGTGATCCGCCCGCGCGGGCGTTGCGCGGTGGTCGGCAGGACCGGCGCGGGCCCGTTGTGCACGGTGAGTGCCATCGGGTCAGGCGACAGGCTCGGCAGGCCGGCGCCGGCGCGGTCGGATGATTTGGAACCAGACATACAGTCCTGCGGTGAGAGCGCACAGGGCGAACCACTGCGCGGCATAGCCATAGTGCTTGTGAACGTCGACCGCCGGCATCGGCCAATCGCGCAGCAGGCCATCGTCGGCGCTGCCGGGCCGATCGAGCTCGGCGATGGCCAACGGCCGTTGCGTTCGTTGAAGCCGCGCCGCCTCTTCGGCAAAGTCGAGATTCTGCCGGATCGGGCCCGAGGCCTCGGCGCCGAGGGATGTCAGCCGCGAGGGCCAAGCCATCAATCTCCCCAGCACTTGAACCTCACCCGCCTCAGTGCGGTAAGGCGGGATGCGGGTACGGTCGACCTGATCGCGGGGCAGCCAGCCGCGCTGGACCCACACCACGCCGCCGTCGGGCAACTGCAGTGGGGTCATCACGAAGAATCCGGGGTGGCCGTGCATCTGGCGGTTTTCGAGATAGACGGTCCGGTCGGCCAGCCATCGGCCGCTCAGCTGAATCCGGCGAAAACGCTCCTTCTCCGCACCGGCCTCATCCACGGGAAGTGACTCGGCCCCCAGGACACTGGCGGAGGTCTGCGCTTCAATCGCGGCCTGGAGCGCCTCCTTCTGCGCCGCGCGGTCCAGTTGCCACCAACCGAGGCGGGCTGTGGCGGCTGACAGCAGGAGCGCTCCCACGAAGATCCAGATTCGGCCCCGCGCGCTGGGCGACGCGGGCGCTTGCGAAGACGTCGGCGTGGTCATGAGCCGAGTGAAATAATGGATCGCATGAAAGTCTTCATCGTGCTGGCGCTGGTGGCGATTCTGGCGGCGCTGGCCGGCGCGGGGCTGTTCATGCTGCGCCGCGGCCCCGCATCTGGCGACGCGGCCTCGCGAGACAAGCGCATGGCGAGGGCGTTGGCTTTGCGGGTGGCGCTGTCGGTGATGTTGTTCGTGACCATCTTGCTCGCCTACCACTTCGGTTGGATACGCCCCGGCGGGCTGCCGATGGTCCAGTCTTGATTCGCCGACCTTTTTTGCGGGCCGTCCCGCCACAACGACAAAGCGCCGCTTCGAGCGGCGCTTTGTCGTTCAGGGTGTGAGCTTCAGCGCGCAGGGCGCGCCCGACAGCTCACCTTTGCCCCAGAGGCAATCAGAGCCAATAGACGACGATGTACAGGCCCAGCCAGACCACGTCAACGAAGTGCCAGTACCAAGCCGCACCTTCAAAGCCGAAATGACGGGTCGGCGTGAAATGGCCCTTGCCCAGCCGCAAGGTGATGAACAGCAGCATCAGCATGCCGACGAACACGTGGAACCCGTGGAACCCGGTCAGCATGAAGAAGGTGGAGCCATAGACGCCCGAGGTGAGCTTCAGGTTCAGCTCGTGGTAGGCGTGCATGTATTCGTAGGCCTGGAAGCCAAGGAAGGTCACACCCAGCAGCACGGTGATCCACATCCAGAAAATCGTCTTCGAGCGCTGGCCGGCGATCAGGGCGTGGTGCGCGATCGTCAGCGTGACACCCGAGGTGAGCAGGATGGCGGTGTTCAACGTCGGGATGGGCCAAGGGCCCATGGTGGTGAACGGTGCCACCGTGCCCGCGGGTGAGGCGGTGTTGCCCGGCGCTGCGCTTGGCCAGATCGCCTTGAAATCCGGCCACAGGAGCGAGTTCTCGAGGCTGCCCAGCGCTGGCACCGAGTGAATGCGCGCCCAGTACAGCGCACCGAAGAACGCCGCAAAGAACATCACCTCCGAGAAAATGAACCAGCTCATGCTCCAACGGAAGGAGATGTCGATCCGATCGGAATACTGGCCGCCTTCGCTCTCGCTGATGGCATCACCAAACCAGAAGTACAAGGTGATCAGCCAGATCGCGAGGCCCGCGAACAGTGAGTAGGCGCCCCAGCCATGACCATTGACCCACTGCCCGGCACCGAGGATGACGAAGAACAGGCCAAAGGCGGCCATCGCCGGATGCCGGGATGGCCCTGGCACGAAGTAGTAAGGCGCTGCCCCGTGGTTGCTCGCTGCGGACATGTTGTTGCTCCTCGAACCGAAAGAACGCGTTTGTTTGTACCTTGACTGGACACTCAGCTGGCGACGCCGCTGCCGATCATCCACTTCACCAGCAGGACCAGCGTCAGCACGAACAAAATGGCGCCGACGATGCCTGCGATGACGACGTGAACCGGATTGAGCTGGCTCACGTCTTCTTCATAACCTTTGCCCCTGCGAATTCCCAGGAACGACCACGCCACCGCTCGGACTGTTCCAAGGAACGACCCCTTGCGGCTGGCTGCCGCTCGAAGGCCTCCATCCGGTGGCCCCTCCGAACTCATGACTTCGACTCCGCAGCGGCCGCGCCCATCACGCCAGGCGTGACGGCCGCCGAAGACCGCGGAGCTGCAGGCACCTTGCCGCCCACTTCAAAGAAGGTGTACGACAAGGTGATGGTCATCACGTCTTTCGGCAGCTTCGGATCGACGTAGAACACCACCGGCCACTGCTTGGCTTCGCCCGGCTGCAGGGTGTACTCGTTGAAGCAGAAGCACTCGATCTTGTTGAAATGCGACGCAGCCTGGTGCGGCGCGTAGCTCGGAATCGCCTGGGCAGCCATGGCACGAGACTGCTTGTTCTTGAACTCGTACATCACCGTGGCGAGCTCGCCGGGGTGGACTTGGACCGATGCCACGGCGGGTTTGAAGTCCCACGGACCATGTGCGTTGGCGTCGAACTCGACGGTGATGTTGCGCGACGTGTCGACCTGGGTGTTGGCCGGCCGCTCACGCTTTCCGCCACTCTCTGCAAGGCTGAGCACGTTGACGCCCAGCGCTTCACAGATGTGCCGATAAAGAGGCACCAGGGCGTAACCGAAGCCCGCCATGGCAAGCACCACGACCATCAGCTTGGCGACCATCTGTCGATGGTCGGCCCGCATGGCCTTGATCGTTGAAAGCCAGCTGCCCTTCATGCGATCTGCGCCTCACCAACTCGGCCCATCAGGGGCCCAGCAGAGAGATCTTCGCCACAAACCCCAACGCGAACACCAAAGCCACCGACGCCAGGATCCAGGCCAGGCGCCGATTCGCTCGCTGCTGCTGTTGCGACGGTGGGGCCATGTCCGGTCAACCCGTGATGTCGATCAGCCGATGACCTTGGTGGCGGTCGGGTCGAGCTTCGGCGGCGTCTCGAAGGTGTGGAAGGGAGCCGGCGACGGCACTTCCCACTCGAGACCTTCGGCGCCTTCCCACGGCTTCTGCGGGGCCGGCTCACCCTTGCCACGCATCATCGGCACGACGACGAACAGGAAGAAGTAGACCTGCATCAAGCCGAAACCGAAGGCGCCGATCGACGCGATCATGTTGAAGTCGGCGAACTGCATGGGGTAGTCGGCATAGCGACGCGGCATGCCGGCCAGACCCAGGAAGTGCATCGGGAAGAAGGTGACGTTGAAGAAGATCAACGAACCCCAGAAGTGAATCTTGCCGCGCGTCTCCGAGTACATGACGCCAGTCCACTTCGGGCCCCAGTAGTAGACACCGGCGAACAGTGCGTACAGCGAGCCGGCCACCAACACATAGTGGAAGTGGGCCACGACGTAATAGGTGTCCTGCAGCTGTTGGTCGATGGGCGCCATCGACAGGATCAGGCCGGTGAAGCCCCCCATCGAGAACACGAACAGGAAGCCCACGGCGAACAACATCGGCGTCTCGAAGGTCATCGAGCCGCGCCACATGGTGGCCACCCAGTTGAAGATCTTCACGCCCGTGGGCACCGCGATCAGCATGGTCGCGTACATGAAGAACAGCTGTCCCGTGACCGGCATACCCGTCGTGTACATGTGGTGCGCCCACACGATGAACGACAGGATCGCGATGGACGCCGTGGCGTAGACCATCGAGGTATAGCCGAACAGCTTCTTGCGGGCGAAGGCCGGGATGATCGCGCTGACGATGCCGAAGGCCGGCAAGATCATGATGTAGACCTCGGGGTGACCGAAGAACCAGAAGATGTGCTGGTACATCACCGGGTCACCGCCGCCGGCGGGGTTGAAGAAGCTGGTGCCGAAGTGACGATCGGTCAGCGTCATCGTGATGGCACCCGCCAGCACCGGCATGACCGCGATCAGCAGATAGGCCGTGATCAGCCACGTCCAGGCGAACAGCGGCATCTTCATCAGCGTCATGCCGGGAGCGCGCATGTTCAGGATCGTGACGATGATGTTGATCGAGCCCATGATCGACGACGCACCCATGATGTGCATCGCAAAGATGCCGGCGTCCATCGAGGGGCCCATCTGCAGCGTCAACGGTGCATACAGCGTCCAGCCGGCGGCGGGGGCACCGCCCGGCATGAAGAACGAACCTGCCAGCATGATGGCGGCCGGGATCAGCAGCCAGAAGCTCAGGTTGTTCATCCGCGCGAAGGCCATGTCCGACGCGCCGATCTGCAACGGGATCATCCAGTTCGCGAAGCCGACGAAGGCCGGCATGATCGCGCCGAACACCATGATCAGCCCGTGCATCGTGGTGAACGAGTTGAACAGCTCCGGGTTGAAGTACTGCAAGCCCGGCTTGAACAGCTCAGCCCGGATGCACAGCGCCAGGACGCCGCCGATCATCAGCATCGTGAACGAGAACAACAGGTACATCGTGCCGATGTCCTTGTGGTTCGTCGCAAACAGCCAGCGACGCCAGCCGGTGGGGGCATGGTGATCGTGGTGATCGTCGTGTGCGTGGCCGCCGTGGTGGTCAAGAACTGCGCTCATAAGGATTCCTTGTAGTCGCTACGCTCGCGGTGGGCTCACTGCTGACGGGCGGCCAGCACTTCCGAGGGCTGAACGGTCTGACCCGTCTTGTTGCCCCAGTTGTTCTTGGTGTAGGTGATGACGGCCGCGATTTCCGTGTCCGACAGTTGCTTCCAGGCCGGCATTGCGCCGTTGTTCTGGCCATTGAGCAGCACACCGACCTGCACGAGCTTGTCGGCGTCAAGCACCTTCGGCGAGCCATCGAGCGGTTTGATCGGGCCGGCGCCCTTGCCGTCCGGGCGGTGGCACACGGCGCAGTTCGCGGCATAGACCTTCTCGCCACGGGCGATCAGGTCGGCTTGCGTCCAGACTTTGCTTGGATCGTCGGCCTTCGCGGCGATCTTCTTCTTCTCGCTATCGACCCACTTGGCGTAGTCTTCCTTCGACAGCACCTTCACATGGATCGGCATGTACGCGTGCTCTTTGCCGCACAGCTCGGCGCACTGGCCGAAGAAGTCACCGGTCTTCTGGGCGCGGAACCAGTTGTCGCGCACAAAACCCGGGATGGCATCTTGCTTGACCGCGAAGGCCGGAACCATCCAGGCGTGGATCACATCGGCCGCGGTGGTGATGACGCGGACCTTGGTGTCCACCGGTACCACCAGCGGGTTGTCCACCCGAAGCAGGTAGTCATCGCCTTGCGGCGTGCCGGCATTCGACAGCTCCCGCTGCGAGACATCCAGCGTCGACAGGAAGGAGATGCCGGCGCCTTCGCCCTTGAGGTAGTCGTAGCCCCACTTCCACTGGTAGCCGGTCACCTTGATGGTGAGATCCGCATTCGTGGTGTCTTTCTGAGCCACCACCGTCTTGGTGGCGGCGAAGCCCATGCAGGTGACGATCACGAAGGGCACGATGGTCCAGGCCACCTCGACCGCCACGCTTTCGTGGAAGTTCGCCGGCTTGGCGCCCTGCGACTTGCGGTGCTTGAGAATGGAATAGAACATGACGCCGAACACGGCGACAAAGATCACCACACAGACGATCATCAGCCAGTAATGCAACGAATGCACTTCGCTGGCGATGCGGGTGACAGGCGGATGGAGGTCGAGTTGATTGACCGCCGGGCCACCGGGAAGGTCGTTGACCGCCAAGGCCGCCGTCGACGCCAGGCCCACGACAAGCGCGGTGGCGCTTTGTGCGATGCCCTTGCAAAGCTTTGTTGTCATCTTCATCGTCGTCGTCACTTCAGTTCCAAACCCAAACCGCCGTCGATCAGTGATCGGCCGCTGCCGCAGCAGCGCCGATGGCACCGTGCCGAAGGGGCAGTGCGCCGTCAGACTTCAAAGAGTCGCCGCAAGGGCTTCTCGCGCGATCGTTCCATGAGCAGCATCAAGGACGAACGCTGGCGCTGACGGTTTCACGTCAACCTGAGGATTCTAGCTGACGCTATTTGCGCAACCGGGGGTTGCGAAGCATCAATTTCAACTCATCCAACCCAATTTGGGTTTGTGCCTCGACACGCGGGCCGGCATCCGCCGCCCGAAACGCGTGGCCATACACCAATTCGAACTGCAGTGATATTCGACCGTCGCGATTTGTCCTCTGGGATATTCCCTGATATAGGGCCTGTCGCCATTGACGTCCGCGAAATCCGGCAAATCGATTTGGCGCCAGATTGGCACCCAGCGTTCTCAATTCGGCCAGCAGGGCATCGACGTTCGCGTACTGCAGCGTGAGCGTCTCCTGGTCCATCACCGGCTCGGCAAAACCGGTTTCCACCAGCATGTCGCCGAGGTCGTGCATGTCAACGAAAGGCGCATGCGCGGGGCCCCACCCTGCCGCCGCGTACACCTCGCGAAGCAGACCCAGGCTGCCCGGCCCCAGCGTCGAGAACATCAGGAATCCATCCGGCGCGATCGCCTGCCGCCATGCGCGCAACAAGGGCAAGGGATCGGGCGCGAAATGCAGTCTCATGTTGGACCACAACAGGCCGGCTGAGCCATGCGGCAAGGCGTTCCACGCGACAGGCGCGGGCGCTGCACCAAGAAGCCAACGCCGCCACCATGGCGCGCCGTGGGCATCGTCGCCGACCAAGCCCAGCGCAGGATCGGCCACTGTCTGACATAGCGCCCGGGGATAGGCCGCCGCCAACAGCGCGCGACAGGAGCCGGCCGCGCCCGACCAATCCACAACCCGCTCGGGCTGCCGCTTGATCCAGGACAGACGCTCACCCATGCGCCGCGCCACCTCGTCGTGCAACCAGGGCGATTGCGGCCCCAGCGCCAGACGCCGCAGCGCACGCTCGGACGCCACCGGGTCGACCCGACCGGCCCCCGGCTGCGTCGAGGAAGAGAGCGCGTTATCCGCCATAGCGGCGCGCAGTATATTGAGCCGGATGCATCCCCGCCTTCGACCGGCCCAATTGTTCGGAGGATGGCCGGCACCTTGCTGTGTGTGCGGCGAGTGGACGCAACCCGCTGGCATCTGCAGCGCATGCCTGGCTCGGTTCGCCGGCCCCGCCCACCGGTGCGAACGATGCGCGCTGCGGGTGCCGCCCACGGTGCGTTGGTGCGGCCAGTGCCTCGCGTCGCCACCGCTCTTCGAGCGCACGATCACCGCGTTCGACTACGGCTTTCCCTGGGACCGCCTCATCGCGACCTTCAAGTTCCGCGGCGAGGTACACCACGCATCGGCGCTCGCCCGCCCACTGATCTCGGCGCTGCAGCAAGCCGGGGAAACAGTCGACGTGGTCACTTCGGTCCCCCTGGCCGCCCACCGCCTTCGCCAGCGAGGCTATAACCAGGCCTGGGAGCTCGCCCGTCGCGTGGCGGCCTCGCTGACCCTGCCGGCACGCCACGATTTGCTGCATCGCCTGCGCGACACGCCACACCAGATGCAGCTGAACCGCGCCGACCGCGACGCCAACCTGCGGGGCGCCTTCATGCCAGCCAGCGCGCAGGCGCGTCAAACCCTGCGCGGCCGGCGCGTGGCCCTGGTTGACGACGTTCTGACCACCGGCACCACCGCCAATGAAGCCACCCGCGCGCTGCTGGAGGCAGGCGCTGCGTCGGTGCATCTGTGGGTGCTGGCCCGCACCGGGCGAGACGCGCCGCCCGTGGACGCGACAATCGCGTGATGTTTCGAGTCGTGCTGGTTCATCCGGAAATACCGCCCAACACGGGCAACGTGATTCGGCTTGCGGCCAACACCGGCTGCGAGCTGCACCTCATCGAGCCGCTTGGCTTTTCGATGGACGACAAGCTGCTGCGCCGCGCCGGGCTGGATTACCACGAGTTCGCGCCGGTCCGACGACACGCGGATTGGTCAGCCTTTCTGCAGGCCAGCCACGCAGGCGCCGGCGCCTTGCCGCCGCGCTTCTTCGCGTTCACGACACACGCGACCCAGGCGCCGACCGAGGTGTCGTGGCGCCCGGGTGACACCCTGGTCTTCGGCTGCGAAACCGCCGGCCTGGCGCCTCAGCTGCGTGAGCAGTTCCCGATGGCGCAGCGCGTGCGTTTGCCGATGCGACCGGGGCAGCGCAGCCTGAACCTCAGCAATGCAGTGGCCGTCGCCGTGTTCGAGGCGTGGAGACAGTGCGGCTTCGAAGGCGCCGCCTGAGGCACGCCCCTCAGGCTTCGGGGCGAGGATCGCGCTGCAGCAATTGCTCGACGGCCACACGTGCGGTGGCTGCGCCGCTGACCACCGCATGCACGGCCTCGGCCACCGGCATGTCGACGTGGAGGGCACGCGAACGCTCGATCACCGTGCCCAGGCTGTAGGCCCCTTCGGCCACATGGCCGAGATTCGACAGGCTCTGCTCCGTGGTCGCACCCTGCGCGAGCAACAAGCCCAGCTTGCGGTTGCGAGACAGGTCGCCCGTGGCGGTGAGCACCAGGTCACCCAAACCGGTGAGCCCCATGAAAGTCTCTGCCTGCGCCCCCATGCGGATACCGAGCCTCGTCATCTCCGCCAGGCCACGTGTGACCAAGGCCGCACGGGCATTGAGCCCCAGACCAAGGCCGTCGGAGATGCCGGTCGCAATCGCCAGCACGTTTTTCACCGCACCACCGATCTCCACCCCCACCGGATCGGCCGAGGTGTAGATGCGAAGTGCGCCGTGGTGGAAAGCCTCCACCACCTGCTGAGACAGCGAGGCATCGAAGCTCGCGGCCACCAAGGCCGTGGGCAACCCGGATGCCACTTCCTGCGCAAAGCTCGGGCCAGACAGCACGCCCGCCGCGGCACGCGGCAAAACCTCTGCCGCCACTTCGTGCCCCAACAGGCCCGTACCCGCCTCGAAGCCCTTGCAGAGCCACACCACTCGCACAGTGGCGGGCAGGCGGCCCAAGGTGCCCCGCAGGGCGGCCATCGGCGTGGCGACTATCGTCAGCCCCTCGGCCCCGTGGGCGACGGCCCGCTCGAAATCGGCCGTGACGGCGAGACCGTCCGGCCAGCGCTGGTCAGGAAGGTAGCGTCGATTGCACCGCTCGGCCGCCATCTGCCCCGCCTGGGCCGGATCGCGTGCCCAAAGCACCACGTCGTGGCGGCGAGCGGCCGCCATCGCCAGGGCGGTGCCCCAGGCACCGGCGCCGAGGAATGCCAACCTCATGCCGCGTCGCGGAGCGCCGATCAGTTGACGGTCTGACCGCCGTTGGCGGCCTGCGCCTGTTGCTGGGCCTCGAACATGGCCTGGAAGTTGACTTCCGCGAGCAGGATCGGCGGAAAGCCGGCGCGCGTGCAGACGTCCGAGACGATGGCGCGCAGATACGGGTAGATCATCTGCGGGCACACCACGCCGAGGATGCCTTGCACCTGCTCAGCCGGCAGATTGCGGATCTCGAAGATGCCCGCTTGCTTGGCTTCCACCAGGAACAGCGTGCGATCGCCCACCTTGGTGGTGACGGTCGCCGTCACCGAAACCTCGAACATGCCGTCGGCGATGGACTCTGCCTGCATGCCCAGTTGGATGTCGACTTGCGGTTGCTGCTGCTCCAGCAGGATCTGCGGCGAGTTGGGCTGCTCCAGCGACAGGTCCTTGAGGTACATGCGCTGCAACTGGAACACGGGGTTTTGATCTTGCTCGGCCATGAGGGGCTTTCAAAAAAACGATGCGGCAGAAAACAACAAAGCCCGCAACCGAAAGTGGTGCGGGCTGCGCGGGCGATTATGACCCAGTGAAATGGCTCACCTGGGCCAGGGGAGCTGGGGCGTTCCCTAGCCCTTCAGGCCTCAAGTCGCGGGGTTCAGCAGTGGCATCAAACCACCGCGCTGGTCGAGCGCAAACAGATCGTCACAACCGCCCACATGGGTGTCGCCGATGAAGATCTGCGGCACGGTACGACGGCCCGTCAGCTCGACCATGCGGTCACGCGCCGAGGGGTCCATGTCGACCCGAATCTCGTCGATGCTCGCAACCCCACGCTGCTTCAGCAAGGCCTTGGCCCGCACGCAGAAGGGGCAGACCTGGGTGGTGTACATGACGACCTTGCTCATCGGAACCCTGAACATTCAAAACGCGAGGCCCGAATTTTCGCAAGGCGCGCGATGCACGGCGCAGCGCCATGCTGATAACCCCGTCAGCCGCGGGCCAAAAGCCGCACAGTGCGCGCTCCGCCGTGCCCGCGAAGGCAGGCCGAATCAGGCCTTCGACGATTCGACCGGCAAGTTGGCTTCACGCCAAGCCTTCAGGCCACCGGCCAAGACTTGGGCGTTGGCGTGGCCGGCCTTGCGCAGCTGCGCGACAGCCCGAGCGGCGCGCGCCCCCGTGGCGCAGACCACGACCAAGGGCAAGGTCTTGTTGCTCGGCAGGCCGTTCGCCCCCTCCAGCGTCGCCAAAGGCACGCTGCGCGAGCCCGCCACATGGCCGGCAGCGTATTCAGCGGGCTCGCTCACGTCGATCACCACCGCCTTCTCGCGGTTGATCAAGCGCACTGCTTCGCCCGTGGAAATGGCACCGCCTTGCGAGCCGCGCTGGAGCACCGGCCACAGCAGCATGCCACCCGACACCAGGGCCATCACAGCCGGAATCCAGTTCTCGATCAGAAAGCTCATCACGGCGCGTCGCTCGTTTCGGGTCAGGTCAAAGGGGCGGAATTATAGAATTTGCCGCGTTGCAGCAACCTCTTCGGCGTTCGCCGCTCACCCATGTACAAGCTCGTGCTCATTCGCCATGGCGAATCGACCTGGAACCTGGAGAACCGTTTCACCGGCTGGACCGATGTCGAATTGACCGACACCGGCGTAGCCCAGGCGCGCGCCGCCGGCGCCTTGCTGAAGGCCGAAGGCTTTGAGTTCGACGTCGCCTACACCTCGGTTCTGAAGCGCGCCATCTGGACGCTGTGGCACTGCCTGGACGCCATGGACCGCACCTGGCTGCCCGTCGTGAAGGACTGGCGGCTGAACGAGCGCCACTACGGCGGCCTGCAGGGGCTGAACAAGGCCGACATGGCCAAACAGTACGGCGACGAACAGGTTCTGATCTGGCGTCGCAGCTACGACACGCCTCCGCCGCCGCTGGAAGCGACCGACCTACGCGGCCAGCGCCAGGATGTGCGCTACGCCAAGCTGAAGCCCGAGCAAGTGCCCCTCACTGAATGCCTGAAGGACACGGTCGCACGCGTTCTGCCATGCTGGGACGAGGTGCTCGCCCCGGCCATCCGATCAGGCCAGCGAGTGGTGCTCGCTGCCCACGGCAACTCGATCCGGGCTCTGGTGAAGTACCTCGACGGCATCAGCGACGCGGACATCGTCGGATTGAACATTCCCAATGGCATTCCGTTGGTCTATGAACTGGATGCCAACCTGAAGCCGATCAAGAGCTACTACCTGGGCGACGCGGAGGCAGCTGCGAAGGCCGCCGCCGCGGTGGCCAGCCAAGGCAAAGCTTGACCTGCGGCTGGTCTCGACGCGGCTGTCTCGCGGCGCTGGCCTCGGCGCCTTGGGCGCTGCGCGCGGCCGAACCGACCGACGAAGACGACTGGCGCTCGTTGATCGAGGAAGAACGGCAGCGCCAGCAGGTGCCTGGTGTCGCGGTGGCCGTCGTCCGAGGCGAGCAGCCCGTCTGGCAGCATGGCAGCGGCCTGGCCCATCTGGATCACGGCGTGCCGGTACAGCCCGCCACCATCTTCCAATCGGGCTCGCTCGGCAAGCAGTTCACCGCCGTCGCCGTGCTGCTGCTGGTGCAGGACGGCAAGTTGTCGCTTGACGATCGGCTCTCGCGTTGGTGGCGCGTTCCAGCGGCCTGGCAGCGCACCACCGTTCGCCACCTGCTGACCCACACCGCTGGCCTGGCGGAGGACTACCCTCCCGCGCTGTTGAACTTTCAGCGCGACTACAGCGACAGCGAACTGCTGCGCCTGGCACTGCGCATCCCGCTCGTGGCCACACCGGGCGCGCGCTGGCAGTACAGCAACGTGGGCTTTGTGCTGCTCGGGCTGCTGCTCAACCAAGTCGGCGGCCGCTTCTATGGCGAGTTGCTGCAAGAGCGTGTCTTCGCGCCGCTGGGCATGCGCACGGCCCGCATCATTGACGACACCGCCATCGTGCAGCACCGTGCAGCCGGCTACCGTCTCGATCCTCAGCGCCCCGGCCTGCTGCGGATGCATGAGTGGGTGTCACCCAGCATGAACCGGACTGCGGACGGCTCGGTCTACGTGAGCATCGAAGATCTTGCCGCCTGGGATGCCGGTGTGCGTCGCGGCGCCTTGCTGAGGCCCGATTTATGGCAGCAGGCGTTCGATCGCGCCCGGCTGAACGACGGTCGCCGCGCCGACTACGGCTTGGGCTGGTTCCTCGACGCCGACGGCGCGCGGCGGCGCCGCCACCATGACGGCCAGTGGCAGGGCTTCACGTCGTGGTGGGGCTGGTATCCCGACGAAAACCTGTCCGTCGGCGTGCTGATGAACTTGGCCGAGGGTGACCCTCAGCGGCTGGGCGAGCGGCTGGTTGCCGCCGTGACCTCGTCAGCGGCCCGCCAAGCCCTGCGACCTCGGCAGAGATCAGCGCCGCGGCAGCCCGCCTCAGTCTGACAGCGCCTGCTGGATTTCGTCGCGCAGGTGCGCGGCCAATGCCCGCCGATCGGCATGGGTGCTGCCCTCGCTCAACAGGAAGCGCACCCGCACGGCCAGCCCTCGGGCGCACACCACGCGCCACATGCTCTGCACCAACGTCATTTCATTGATGTACTGGGCCGACACGGCAAACCTCAGTCCGGGCTCGTGATAGCGCAAGGCGACGGCCTGGACGGGCACCTCGCTGGCGATGGCGGCCTGCAGCAAGTTGGCATGGAACGGCAGCACCGCGTCGCCCGGGCCGGTGGTGCCCTCGGGGAACACGGCGACCGTCTCACCTCGGCTCAACGCCGTGGCCACTTCATGAACCACGCGCACGGCGTCGCGCTTTCGTTCGCGCTCGATGAACAGGGTGCCCACCGAGCGGATCAGCCACCCCAGCAGCGGCCAGCGCAGCACATCAGCTTTGGAGACGAAGCGCGCATGCGGGCACGCAGCATGGATGACGGCGATGTCCAGCCACGAAATGTGGTTGGCCACGACCAGCGCCGCGCCTGGGCGCGGTTTGCCCACCACCTCCAGCTCGATGCCGAGCAGGCGCAACAGCTTGGCGCTCCACCACCGCACCCGTGCCACGCGCTCCTGGGCGCTCAACGCGGGGAAACGCAGCGCGACGATGGCCACGCCGTGCAGCAGGTGCACCACGCCCCTGGCCAGGCGCCACAGCGCGACCACAGCGCGCATCACTCAGGCAGTCTCAGCGCTCGGCGGACGCCTGGTGGGCCACGGTGCCGGCCACCAGCGTCGCACGCACCCGGCCTGGCAGGGCCATACCGGTCGAAGCGAAATCAAACGGAGTGTGCTTGCCCTGGCTGCGCAACTCGGCCGGGCGAACCGCCCACGTGGCGGTGGGGTCGAACACGCACACATCCGCCACACCGCCCTCGACCAGGCGGCCCGCGCTGTGCGCCAGGGAACCCAAAGCGTCCCCCAGCACGGCCACCGGCTTGCTGGTGATGCGCGCCAGGCTTGAGGCCAAGTCGAGTTGGGCGTCGGCGCCCCATTTCAACGCCAGGCTGAGCAGCAGTTCCAGGCCAGTGGCACCAGGCTCCGCTTCACCGAAGGGCAATGTCTTTGCATCGGCATCCACGGGCGTGTGGTCGGAGACCAGCGCGTCGATCGTGCCGTCGGCCAGCGCGGCGCGCAGGGCATCCCGATCGGACGTCTGGCGCAGCGGCGGCGACAGGCGCATGGCCGAGTTGAAGAACCCGATGTCGACATCGGTCAGGTGCAGCGAGTTGATGCTGACATCCGCCGTCACCTTCAGGCCTTCAGCCTTGGCGGCACGGATCAGCGCCACGCCGGCCGCGCTGGACACGCGGCACAGGTGGACGCGGGCGCCCGTGGCCCGCATCAGCTCGAAGATGGTGTGCAGCGCGATCGTTTCCGCGGCCACCGGCACGCCCGACAAGCCCAGGCGTGTGGCCACGGAGCCGCTCGCTGCGACGCCCTTGCCGAGGAAGCCATCCTGCGGACGCAGCCACACCGTGTAGCCGTAGGTGGCCGCGTACTGCAAGGCGCGCCACAGCACCAGGGTGTCCTGAATCGGCACCTCGGCTTGAGAGAAGCCGACGCAGCCGCTCTCGGTGAGCTCGGCCATCTCCGTCAACACCTCGCCCTGCAGGCCGCGGGTCAGCGCACCCAGCGGGAACAGGCGACACAGGCTGAGCTTGCGGGCGCGGAACTTCAGCATGTCCACTAGCCCGGGCTCATCGAGCGCCGGGTCGGTATCGGGTGGGCAGACCAGGCTGGTCACGCCACCCGCCGCTGCGGCGTTCAATTCGCTTTCGAGCATGCCTTCGTGCTCATGGCCCGGCTCGCGCAGGCGCGCGGCCAGATCGACCAGGCCCGGCGCGACCACGCACCCGCTGGCGTCGATCACCTTGGCCGTATCAAAGTCGCCGGGGGTGCGGCCGATCGCCACGATCCGCCCCGCCGCCACCGCCACATCGGCCATCTCATCGCGGCCCGAGGCCGGGTCGATCACGCGGCCGTTCTTGATCAGGACTTTCATGCCGGCCTCCTCAGAGCCGCCTCAAGCAGGCCAGCCCCCTCGAGGGGCAGTGAACGAATGTGAGCGTGGGGGTTCATGCTTCATTTCCCGCAATGATGGACATCACAGCCATCCGCACCGCGATGCCGAAGGTCACCTGCGGCAGGATCACGCTGTGGCTGCCATCGGCGACCGACGAGTCGATCTCGACGCCGCGGTTGATCGGGCCCGGGTGCATCACGATGGCATCGGGCTTGGCCAGGGCCAGCTTGTCGTCGGTGAGGCCATAGTTCTTGAAGAACTCACCTGCCGACGGCAGCATCGCACCGCTCATTCGCTCGTTCTGCAGGCGCAGCATGATGATCACGTCAGCGCCGCGGATGCCTTCGGCCATGTCGTGGCAGACCCGCACCCCCATCTCTTTCAGGTCGCCGGGCACGAGGGTTTTCGGGCCGACCGCGCGGATCTCCGGCACCCCCAGCGTGGTGAGCGCATGAATGTCGGAGCGGGCCACGCGCGAATGCACGATGTCACCGACGATCGCCACCGTGAGGTTGGTGAAGTCTTTCTTGAAGTGCCGGATGGTGTACATGTCCAGCAGGCCCTGCGTCGGGTGCGCATGGCGGCCGTCGCCCGCATTCACGACGTGCACGTGCGGGGCGCAGTGCTGCGCGATGAGGTAGGGCGCGCCGGATTCGCTGTGGCGCACGACGAACATGTCCGCGTGCATCGCACTGAGGTTCGCAATCGTGTCCAGCAGGCTCTCACCCTTGGCGGTGGACGAGCGGGCGATGTCGAGATTGAGGACGTCGGCACTGAGGCGCTTGGCCGCGATCTCGAAGGTGGTGCGTGT
Organism: Ideonella lacteola; assembly: GCF_038066555.1. Classification (NCBI taxonomy): domain Bacteria; kingdom Pseudomonadati; phylum Pseudomonadota; class Betaproteobacteria; order Burkholderiales; family Sphaerotilaceae; genus Ideonella; species Ideonella lacteola. The sequence goes on from NZ_JBBUTG010000007.1 coordinate 110,732, forward strand.
GCGCGTCGAGTTCTCGAAGAACAGGTTGAACACGCTCTTGCCGCGCAGCAACGGCACCTTCTTCACTTCCCGGTCGTTGACGGACAGGAAGGTACCGGCGGTGTCCAGGATGTGGGTCAGGACCGCACGCGGCAGGCCTTCGATGGAGAGCAGGTGGATCAGCTCGCCATGGCTGTTCAGCTGGGGATTTCGGCGCGACAGCATCAGCGCTCTTCCTTGACGGTGAAGGTGAAACGGCCGCCCTGCTCTTCGCGCGCGAGCGACAGGCGCTGGCTCGCGGGCAAGGCCACTCGGGCGGCGGCGTAAGCCGCATGGATGGGCAACTCGCGTCCACCTCGGTCCACGAGGACGGCCAGCTGCACGCTGGCTGGGCGGCCGAAATCGAACAGTTCGTTCAGCACTGCGCGGATCGTGCGGCCGGTGTAGAGCACATCGTCGATCAGCAAGATGTGCCGCCCGTCGATCGAGAACGGCAGGTGGGTGGCATCGGTGCCGGAGGCCAGACCGCGCTCGCCGAAATCATCGCGGTGCAAGGTGCTGGAGATCACGCCATGCGGGTTCGGCAGTTGCAGGTCGGCTCGCAGCTGCTCGGCCAGCCACGCGCCGCCGGACCAGATGCCGACCAGCGATGTGTCAGGCTTCAACAGCGGGCGAACGCCTTCACGCAACTCGGCGTACAGCGCCTCGGCATCCAGGAGCAAGGTGGTCATGGGGTGGGCAACTCGCGAAAGAACTGTTCGAGGATGAGCGCGGCAGAGGCTGCGTCCAGGTCGCTGGCACCGGCGGCGCGCGCTTCGGTCGTCGTGTAACGCTCGTCGACTTCGTGCACCGGCAGCCGGAATCGGCCGTGCAACTGGCGGGCGAAACGCCGCGCACGGTGCGTATTGTCGTGTTCGGCACCATCGGGGTGGAACGGCACGCCCACCACCAAGGCGTCGGGCTGCCATTCGGCGATCAGGGCGCCGATGGCCGCGAAGCGCGCATCACCTTCGGCGGTGAGACTCTTCAGCGGCTGCGCCTGCTGCAACATCCGCGTGCCCGTGGCCACGCCTACCCGCTTGAGCCCAAAGTCGAAAGCGAGAAAGGATTGTTCGGCGGAACGCGCGCCACTCATGCTGCGCGGGCGCACGGGCAAACGCCCGACCAGGCACTCAAGGCCGCACCGACGCATGCACAGGCAAAGCCGTGAATCGACTTCATGCGTGTCCAGCCTCTTGCGACAGCATGCGCGGGTCAACGCCCAGCAGGCCCAGCGCGCGGTCGTACCGTTCGGCCACCGGCGTATCGAAGATGATGCCGGGCTCCGCCGCGACCGTCAGCCAGCCATTCCGGCCGATCTCGTCCTCGAGCTGACCGGCGGACCACCCGCTGTAACCCAGTGTGACCAAAACACGCCGCGGGCCTTGCCCGTGGGACATGGCTTCCAGCACGTCCTTGCTGGTGGTCATCTCCAGACCGCCGGGTACCTGCAGCGTGGAGCTGAACGATTGCTCATCGTCGCCTTGCCGCTCGTGCAGGACGAAGCCGCGCTCGGTCTGCACCGGCCCGCCGAAGTACACCGGCTGATCCGCCAGATCGGTACCTTCAAGGCTCAAGTCGACCTTCTCGAAGAGGTTGGCCAGGGTGATGTCGATCGGCTTGTTGATGACCAAGCCGAGAGCGCCCTTCTCGCTGTGCTCACACAGGTAGACCACGGCGCCTGAAAAGGTGTCGTCGGCCATGCCGGGCATGGCAATCAGGAACTGGTTGGTGAGGTTGATGCCATCCGACGCCATGGGCGCATTCTATTTCAGCCCCCCGATGCCCCGCCGGCCCCATCGGCGGCAAAAGGGCCAACCTGCCGCCCGGAACGAGAAAACGGCGACACTCGACGGATGACTTCGACGCCATCCACCGCGGACCGCGCCCTGGTCTGGTTCCGACGCGACCTGCGCGCCGACGACCACGCCGCCCTGTACACCGCCTGTCGCCAGGCCGCCCAGGTCTACGCCGTCTTCGTTTTCGACAACGACATCCTCGCCCCCCTGCCCCGCGCCGATCGCCGGGTGGAGTTCATTCGCGAGAGCCTCGTGGACCTGGATGCCCGACTGGCTGAGATGGGGCAGCGTCACGGCCACACCGATGTGCGGCTGATCGTTCGCCACGGCCGTGCCGTCGACGAGGTGCCTCGCCTGGCGGCCCAACTGAAGGCGCAGGCGGTCTTCGCCGCGCACGACGACGAGCCCAACGCGCTGTCGCGTGACTTGGCCGTCCAGCAAAGCCTCCAGGCGTTCGGCTGTCACATGCACACGGTCAAGGACCATGTCGTGTTCGAGCGCCGCGAGATCATGACGGGCAGCGGCACACCCTACGGTGTCTTCACGCCCTACAAGAACGCCTGGCTGAAGAAGGTCAACGACTTCTACCTGCGCAGCTATCCAGTCACCCGACATGCAGCGAGGCTGGCGCCGTGGCCGCAAGGGATCGGTCAGCCAGGCATCCCGACCCTGGCCGACATCGGCTTCGAGCCCACCGATCTGGCGACGCTGCGGTTGCCCGTGGGCACTGCGGGCGCCGATGAGCTGTTGCACGACTTTTTGGAGCGCATCGACGACTATGGTCGCACCCGCGACTTCCCGGCCGTCAAGGGCCCCAGCTATCTGAGCACCCACTTGCGATTCGGCACGGTGTCGATCCGCCGTCTGGCGCGCGAGGCTTGGCAGCGCATGCAGGCGGGCTCTCAGGGAGCAGAAGTCTGGCTCTCCGAGCTGATCTGGCGCGACTTCTATCATCAGGTGCTGCATCACCACCCTCGTGTGGTCCACCGGGCCTTCAAGCCCGAATACGACGCGATCCGGTGGCATGAAGGCGCCGAGGCGGACGAGCTCTTCGAGGCCTGGTGCGATGGCCGCACCGGTTACCCGCTCGTGGACGCCGCCATGCTTCAGCTGCGGCAAAGCGGCTACATGCACAACCGGCTGCGGATGGTGACCGCCAGTTTCCTGGTCAAGGATCTGGGGCTGGACTGGCGCCGTGGCGAGGCCTGGTTTGCCCGCTGGTTGAACGATTTCGACCTGGCCGCAAACAACGGCGGCTGGCAGTGGGCGGCTTCCACCGGGTGCGATGCGCAGCCCTACTTCCGCATCTTCAACCCCGTGTCGCAGAGCGAAAAGTTCGACCCCGATGGGCGCTTCATCAAGCGCTACCTGCCGGCGCTCGCCGCCTTGCCTGCCCCGGCGATTCACGCCCCGTGGAAGGCCAAGCCGCTGGAATTGCAGGCCGCGGGCCTCGCATTGGGCCGGGACTATCCGCGGCCGGTGGTCGAGCACGACATCGCTCGTCAGGCGACGCTCGAGAGGTTTGCCGTGGCGCGCTCGACGCGCTGAACACCGGCCCATCCGGCCCAGGTCAGGGCTTGGCGTCGATCCAGCCGAGCTTCTTCAGCCCGTTGTAGATGCCAGTGACCGTGGCGTCGAAGTCGCCACCGTCGCCACGCTTGGCGTTGAAGAAACCGTGTCCTCGCCCCGGGAAGGCCTGGACGGTGACTTCGCCGGCGCCCAGCGACCGGGCCCGGTCGCGGAATTCGGTGACCTGCGAAAACGGCACCACCTTGTCGGCCGTTCCGTGGAAGATCCAGGTCGGCGGCAGCGATGCGTCCATCAGCAGCGTGGGCGACAGCTGGCGCCGCTGCTCAGCCGGCACGGGCCGCTCGAACCGCTCCAGGTTGAGCGGCGGATTCATCAGGAACAGCGCCTGCGGTCTGGGTGAGACGCTCGGGTCGTCACTCGGGTCGTCCAGCGCGTTCGGCGCCGCGGGCTTGCCCGCCACCGCAGGCGGCGAGATCGACACCGCGGCCATGGCCGCCAGGTGGCCGCCGCTTGAGCCGCCACCGGCGCCAATGCGCTGCACATCGCAGCCGAGCTGTGCCCCCTTGGAACGGAGGTAGCGCAGCGCCGAGCGCGCATCGCGCACCGCATTCATGGGCAGCACGTCCCCGTCCTGCAGCAGCCGGTACTGGGCGCTGACGCCGATGACGCCGACCTCCGCCAGTTTCTCGGCATAGGCCATGAACTGCTTGGGGTCACCACTGCGCCAGGCGCCACCATGGAAGAAGACCACGCAAGGCCGCGGGCCAGGAAATTTCTGAGGGTCCGGCCGAGCGAAATGCATCTTCAGCTTCGAGCCATCCGCGGTCTTGTAGACCACCATGCCTGCACGGCTGAGCGCGGACGGGGCCACCGCCGGTGCCGCGGCCGGTGTCGCCACGGCGGTATCACTCGGGGCGGAGGCCGGGCGTGCGCCCGGAGACGGTGCGGGAGCGACGGGCGGCCCCTCGGCCGCCGTGCTGGGGGCTGCGGCACCAGCGCCGCCCAGCAGGGCGGCCAGCCAGCTTTGCCAGCCGCCACGACGCCGCGGCGGAACGGAGGGAATTCGCTTCATAAGAGGGGCCCGGCCAGCACCAGGCTCAGAACAGGTCGATGTCGCCGGCCTTCTTGTCGTCGTCGAGCAGGCCTTCGCGCACCAGCGCGGCATGACAGCGTACCTGATCGCGGCCATGGTTCTTGGCAAAGTACACGGCGCGGTCCGCCCGCTCGACCGCCGCGTTGGGCGAATCGCCGTTGCGCACGTCGGTGAAGCCGACGCTGACCGTGATGCGCTCGACCTGCGGGAAGACGTAGCCCCGCACCGCCTCGCGGAAGCGCTCGAGCGCGGCCAGGGCATCGTCTTCACCCGAGCAGCGCAACAACACGACGAACTCTTCGCCACCGAAGCGGTAGAGCTGGTCGTAGAAGCGGAAGCAGCTACGCATCACCCGCGACAGCAGCAGAAGCACTTCGTCGCCGATCAGATGGCCGAAGCGGTCGTTGACCTGCTTGAAGTGGTCGATGTCGACCACACCCAGCCAGTAGCTGCCGGCACTGCCGTGGCGCCGGTCGCCGGGCTGGTCCGCCGCCGCCTGGCGGGGCACCGCGGAGACCTTGTAGAAGGTTTCGTCGAAACTCTTGCGGTTGAGCAGACCGGTCAGGGTGTCCCGTTCGCTGTAGTCCAGCAGGCCCTGCACATTGCGGTAGATGCGCAACACACCCACCACCAAACGCTTGAAGTCATCGTTGAGCGAGTGGGCGGTGACGATTTCCACCACGCCGACCACGCCGGAATCGGACGCGAGCGGGAGGTACAGCGTCGCCCCTTGGTCGGCGGGCATCTCGATTTCGGTGGCCGCCTGGAGGCACTGGAGACGTTCAGGCCGCTCGGCCAGCAAGGGCAAGGCGCGCGGATCGGCCCAGGATGAATCAGCACGCGCCGCCACATCGCCGGCGCCCAGGTAGGCGCGGGTGAGCCAACGCTCGTCGCCAGTGTCACCAACCACCCGGTGCACCGCGACGCTGCGCGGGTGCACCAGGTCGCGAATGGACGTGACCAGACTGACGTCCAGCGTGTCGCGATCACGTAGGCCGGTCAGGTCGGCGAGTTGGTCAACGATTTGCGACATGCATCCTGTTCAACAAGGCCGCTGCAGCCTTTTCAAGCGGGTACCACGGGTTGCGCGTAAGAGCGTACCAGGGCCAGCAACGCATCCTCATCGTACGGCTTGCCCAGGTAATGGTCGACCCCCAGTTCCTGCGCGTGTTCACGATGCTTCTGCGCAATGCGTGAAGTGATCATGATCACGGGTAAATCGTGGAGCCGGGCGTCGTTGCGGACGTTGCGTACCAGGTCGAAGCCGTCCATGCGAGGCATTTCGATGTCGCTGAGCATCACGGCGGGCCGCTCGTCGGCCAGCTGCTCCAGCGCATCCAGGCCATCGCGGGCGAGCACGACACGGTAGCCTTCGCGCAACAGCAGACGCTGGGTCACACGGCGGACGGTCAGCGAATCGTCGACCACCATCACCAGAGGCGCGCGGTTCTCGTTGCGCGGGATCGCCCCTTCGGTCGCCGGCGAGACCACCGCCAGGGTTTCCTCGAGCGAGGGCTCGATCAGTTCCTCGATCAGCGGCGCCGCCGGCTCCGACCGCATCCAGTTCACCAGCCGCTGGCGCGCGTCGTCGCCGTAGATGGTGGCGAGCGCGACCGGGTTGTAGATCAGCACCGTCTCGCCGTTGGCCAGCAGCGACATGCCCGCCAAGCCTGGCAAACGACCCAGCTGCGGCCCCAGGTTCTTGACCACGACTTCCTGGTTGCCCAGCACCTGGCTGATGTGCAGCGCCACGCGTTGCGACGCGCTTCGGGCGATCACCACGCTGGTGGTCTTGCCTTCGGTGGCGCCGCGCAGGCCATGCTGCAACAGGCTGCCCAGCCAGAAGAAAGGCAATTCCTGGTCGCCATGGCGCAGGAAGCCACTTTCGTAGGCCGCCTCCACCTCGGCCACCGGCACGCGGCGCACGGTTTCGACCAGCGTTGCGGGCACGGCGACATGCAACTCGCCGCACGCCAGCGCCACAACCTGCGTGACGGCGGTGGTCAACGGCAGCACCAACTGGAAGGCCGTACCGCGCCCGGTCGCGCTGGCGGTCTCGATCCGGCCGCCCAGCGAGGTGACCTCGGCGCGCACCACATCCATGCCGATGCCGCGGCCGGCCAGCTCGGTGACCTGATCCGCCGTCGAGAAGCCCGGCGTGAAGATCAGGCCGGCCAATTCGCCTTCGGTCGGCTTGGCATCAGCGGCCAACAGGCCGAGGCGGCGGGCGCGGTCTGCGATGCGCGACAGGTTGAGGCCCGCGCCGTCGTCGCGCACCTCGATGCGAACTTCATTGCCGGCCTGGTGCAGCGACACTTCGATGTTGCCGTGCGGATCCTTGCCAGTGGCCTCGCGCACCGCCGGGGTTTCGATGCCGTGGGCGACCGCATTGCGCAGCAGGTGTTCGAAGGCGGGCGCCATGCGGTCCAGCACGCTGCGATCGAGTTCGATCGCACCGCCGACGAGGTTCAGCCGCACCTGCTTGGCCGACTCCTTCGCCGCCTGCCGAACGACGCGGTAGAGGCGATCCGACAGCGTGTCGAACTCCACCATACGAGCACGCAGCAGATCGTCTTGCAAATCGCGCGTGAGTCGCGCCTGGAACGCCAACTGGTCTTCGGTGCTCTGCAGCGTCTGTTGGATGCCGCGCTGCACCGTGCCCACGTCGCTCACCGACTCGGCCAGCATGCGGGTCAATTCCTGCACGCGGGTGAAACGGTCCATTTCGAGCGGATCGAAGCCCTGCTGCGACTGGCGCGCAGCCTCGATCCGCGACGCCATTTGGGTTTCGGCCTGGATCTCCAGGTCGCGCAGTTGGCGGCGCAAACGATCCAAGTTGTCGGTCAGTTCCTTCAGGGCGCCTTGCAGCTGCCCCATGTCGGATTCGATCCGCGCGCGAGTGATACCCACCTCGCCGGCGTGGCTGACCAAACGTTCCAACAGAGGCGCACGGACGCGCACGACGCCGCCGCCGATCTCGCCGGCAGACTGCGCCGCCGCCGCCGCCGTCTCGTGCCGAGCGAACCGGCTCCAGTCGATCGACGTGGCGGTGACGGGAACGGCACTGCTCGGCGCGGGGGCAGGCGCCGGCTTCGCCGCGGGCTCGACTGCGCGGGCCGGCACGGCGGTCACGTCCACCGTCGGCAGCGGCACGGCCGTCGGCACAACAGGCGCCGCTGGAGCCACCGGCGTGGTCGACACCGGCGACACCGGCGACATCGCTGGTGCAGGCGCTGGCGCGGCAGGTTTCTTGTCCGGAACCGCGCCCCCACTGACAACGCGCTGGAACTCTTCGTCCAACGCATCGACGCCGGTGTGCAGATGCGCCAGCACGCCGGCATCGGCGTTGCCACGCACCGTCACTTGGCCAATGGCCGTTTCCAGGCGGTGCGCGATTTCACCCAGCCGCATGGCGCCAGCCAGGCGTGCACTGCCCTTGAGGGTGTGCAGCACGCGCATCGCGGCGGTGGCGCCCTCGGAATCGGCCGGGTTGTCTTCCCAGTCGCGCACGGCCTGGGCCAACGCCGGCAGCAATTCGCGGCCTTCGTCGATGAAGATGGCGATCAGATCGTCGTCGATCGCGTCTTCGGTATCCAGGTCTTCAGTGAAGTCGTTCCAGCGACCATCGTGAGCCGAAGCCGGCAGCACGGGCTCGTCGGATTCCGCCGGGGACAGCTCGTCGCTCAGCGATGTGAAGCGCACCGCACCCAGCGGGGCCTGCATCGTGACGGGACCGGCTTCGTCTTCGTCCTCGTCGTCTTCGGTCGCCAGCGCCGGTGCAGGCGGCGGCTCCACCGACATCGGGGCGGAAACAGGCTCAAGCACCGGCGGCTCGAAGCGCGTGAGTGTCGGCACCTCGAGCGGCGCCGGTTCGGACGGCGCGGGCTCGGGTTCAGGCTCGTGGAAATTCATCACCGCCGACATCGGGCCGTCGAGCGGCGCCAGACTCGAACGGCCGGCCGCCAGCGCTTCTTGCGCTTCGCGGGCTTCGTGCGCATCCAAGCGCGCCAGCAGCTCGGGCGCCACCGGTTTCAGGAACCCCGCTGCGAACTGATGCAGTAAACGGCGGATCTCTTCGCCCACATCGGCAAACAGCTGCGCCTCTTCCGCGTGGCCACTGCCGCGCGATGCAGAACGTTCCAGGCCGTGTTCCAGTCGGCGAGCCAGGTTAGACAAGTCGCTGTAGCCCACGGCGGCCGAGTTGCCTGCCAGCGAGTGCGCGAGGGCAATCGCGGCCTCGCTGACAGGGCGATCGAGCTCCAGTTGCCATTCAGCGATTTCGACGCCCAAGCGGCGTGATTGCTCATCCGCCTCGTTGAGGAAGATGTTGAACAGCGCAATCTGGATCCGCAGCGGCCCAACGACCTTGTAGCGCTCGGAGTCGTCCTCGGCGGCCGCCTCGACCGCCTCGACCGCCAGGGGCTCGACAGCCTCCGGCACAGAAAGGTCGACATCCGGCAATGAGAGGACGGGCTCCTCCAGCTCGGGGAGAGCGGGCGCCGGCTCGACCACCTCGGGCACTTCGATGGTCTCGGCCGATTCCATCGCCGGTACAGCCGGCTCGTCCAACGGCAGCTCGAAGTCGAGTTCCAGGTCCACCGATTCGCCACTTGCTTCGTCCACCGGGGCGGGCTCGGTGAGCGCGTCGCCCAGCAGATCGCCCAAGGGCATTTCGGCGGTCGAGGCCCACTCGGCACCGGGAGCGGGCGCTGCCACTCGGGGTGGGGCCGGGCGGGGCGCTGGAGCGGGCGCCATCTCGGGCGGCAAACGCAAGGTGCTGTGCTCGTGCTCGACGGGCGTCGGCGCGGGAGCGGGAGCCGGGGTGGGCGCAAACACCGGCGCGGGCGCTTCGAGGTCGGGCAGCAGCAAGTCGCCTTCGATGCCCTGCGGCAGCGCGGGCAGGTCCGGCAGGTCCAACGACGGAAGATCGGGCAGCTTCGGCGAGCTGTCGGCCGTGATGAACGGCGAGGCCATCGGCGCGTCGAGCTCTTCGGCTTCCAGGGCCGGCAGTTCGAGCGCGGGTTCGGCGGGGGCGGCCACCGCCGGCGCCGGAGACGGCGCAGGCATCGGTGCAGCGACCGCGGCGGATTCGAGCGCAGGCGGCGCCACATCCTGGCGCAGGCGCAGGGCCTCGGCCTCTTTGGCGAGGGCGCGCCCGTCAGGGATTTGCCCCTGGCGGCTGGACAGCACGTCGACCCACTGAGACAGCGTGGTCAGCGCACGGGTACTGAAGTCGCGCAACGCCGCATCGGCTTCGACGACGGCTTCGGCCAAACGTGCATTGAACAGCTGTTCGCAGGCCCACGCGGCTTCGCCGTAGTCTTTCAGGCCCACCATCCGGGAACTGCCCTTGAGCGTGTGGAACGCCCGGCGCAGCACCGTGATGGCTTCGAGATCCTGAGGCTGCTCGGTCAGTTGGGCCAATGCGGCCTGGCCTCCCTCGACCACTTCGCGCGCCTCTTCGAAGAAGATTTCGCGCATGTCGTCGGGCTCTTCGTCCAACGGCATCGGGCGGCTGCGCGGCGACTCGGGCGGCGGCGGCAGGTCCTGCTTGGCCACGAACTCGCCCATGGTCTGGGCGATGTCGGCGCGGGCGGCGTCGCGCTCGGCTTCGTTGGAGGCGCTCGCCAAGGCGTCGCGCGCTTGCGCGGCGCGCACAGCAAGTTGTGGGGCGTCGGCGGCCACGGCCTGGTTCGACAAGGTGTCGAGCGTGCGCGACAGGTCGTCGTCGGACACCGCCGGAGCACTTGCCGACTCGACGACCGACTGGGCTTGCTCGATGAGGCCTGCTTCGGCCACCGGGCCGGCCTGCTGGTCGACGCGAGCCTGGCCCATGACGGCCGCGAAACGGCCCGTCTCCGGGTCGAAGCGGAACAGGCTCTTGGCCAGTTGCGGCTGCACGCCCAGCATGTCGATCATGAACGACAGGCCGCCGACGTTGTCGGCCAGGCGGCCGGCCATATCGTCGGCACGGTCACCTGAAAGCATGACGGCATCGACATCGTCGCGCATGCGCTGCACCGCGTGCGAGGCCTGGTCCAGGCCCAGCACCGAGAGCACACCGCGCATGGCCGCCAACTCGCCCGGCACGCTCTTGAGTGCTTCCTTGTCGTCGGGCTGGCGGCTGAAGCGGTCGAGTTGTTGCTCGATCTCGGCCAGCGATGCGCGCAGCTCGGCGACGACGCTGCCCATCGTCTGGCGGTCCGAGACTTCCCGGTAGAGGGCCTCCATCCACGCTTCGACGGGGGGCTGCTCACCACCTGCGGTGACAGTCACCAGCCGCTGCGCAAGGCGTTGAACCCGCTGCTGCATTTCCGGCCGGTCGAGGTCGACATCGTCGAGCGACGCATCGACACACAGCAGCGCGGTGGCCACTTCCATCGCCAGCGCGGGAGACGGCGTGTGGCCGCGTTGTGTCGCCTGGATCAGCGCTTGAGCGAGTTCTTCGCCCCGCGGGTAGATCTGGCGCACCGATTCGGCCACCAGAGTCGCCTGCTCAGGCACCGCAGCGCCGAGAGCCGTGTCTCCGGACACGAGGGCGGACCAGGTCTCCTTCAGCGCGCCGACTCGCTTGCGGGCCAGCGGGATGATGGCGGGATCGAATCGACCCAGGGGGCTGACGTCGTAGTTGACCGGCTCACGGCTGCCCAGCGACATCGACTTGCGCACCTGAGCCAGGCGCGGCGCCACGTTCGAGTTGACAGGCCGCGCCTGCGCGCAGAAAAAGCGCAAGTCGCGCAAGAGGCGGCCCGGGCCCTCGGTGGCACCACGTTCGACGGCCCGCAGTTGGGCCAGCAGGCGCGACACCAGACGCTTGGTGTACAGATCGGACTTCAGCGCGCCAACGGCCTGCGCCTCATAGAACGCGGACGCCAGTTGCCACAGCGTGGCAGTGCGACCCTGAGCGTTCGACGACAGCCCGGCGAACAGATCGCTCATGCGATGCAGCGAAGCGTTGTCGCCGCTGCGCAGCGCCTTGAGCATCGCCGACTCGATCGCGGCGTGGACTTCCTGGTCTGGTTCCAGCGGAGCGAACCCGGAATCCCAGCTCGGCACCGGTTCGCTGCGATCTTCGGCCTCCCACAGGTCGGCCGGGTGAATCCGGTCGACCTTGGCGATCGCCAAGACTGCCTTGTACTGTGGAAACAGCGTCAGCGGCGAGAGCGGTTGCCCCGCCAGCTCGCGGCGCAGGAAATCGAGCAGCGCAAACGAGGCATGCTCCAGAGATTCAATGGCCGGCACGTCGAGCACCACACTGCGATCGACCAACCGGCTGACCAACTGTTCGCTGGCATTGAGGAACCGTGCAGCCGCCGGCAGACCGATCATCTCGAGCGCGCCCACGCCCTGGTGGAGCATGGTGCGGGCTTGCAACAAGGCTGTCGGCGGGGCATCGCCCTCGGCTTCGGCGCCGCCGCGTTGCTCGAGGTCTCGCAAGTGCCGGCGCAGCGATTTGTGGGCCTGGTCCAACGTGCGGCGCAGTTCTTCCTGCACCCACGCCAGGGCGCTCAGGTCGCCAGGCAAGTGTTGATCGCGATCAGAGGGCATGGCGTTCGCTGAAAGGATGTTCGGCAGGCGGCGTCAAATGCCGCAAGGCCGCCCAAGGGCGGCCAGCTTCTCCCCCGCGGGACAAAGTGCGCAGCGAGGTGATGGTCGGGAGCACGTCAGGCGATCTTGAACCGTTCCACCGATTGACGCAGTTCATCGGCAGTACGCGACAGTTCGTGAACCATGTGCGCCGTCGAGCGGGTACCGTCACCGGCTTGTTCCGTCACCGCGAAGATGTGCTGGATGTTGGCGGCCACCAGGTTGGCCGATTCGGCTTCGCGTCGGGCTTCGTCCGAAATGGCCTCAATCAGGGAGGACAGTTCCCGCGTCACGCGGTCGATGTCAACCAGCGCCGTACCGGCGGCGTCAGAGAGTCGGGCCCCCTGCACCACACCTTGCGTCGACTGTTCCATAGCGGCCACGGCATCTTGCGTGTCGGTCTGAATGGTCTTCACCAGCGCCGCAATCTGACGCGTCGCGTCGGCCGAGCGTTCGGCCAGCCGCTGCACTTCTTCCGCCACCACCGAGAAGCCCCGACCGGCTTCACCGGCCGACGCGGCCTGGATGGCGGCGTTCAGAGCCAGAACGTTCGTCTGCTCGGTAATGTCTGAAATCAGCTCGGTGATTTCGCCGATCTCCTGCGACGATTCGCCCAGCCGCTTGATCCGCTTGGAGGTCTCCTGAATCTGTTCGCGGATGGAGTTCATGCCACCGATGGAGTCCTGCACCGCCTGACGGCCGTTCGACGCCACCGTCAGCGACTGCTTCGCAACCTCGGCCGATTGCTGGGCTTGTGCGGACACCTGGTTGATTCGGGTCGCCATCTTCAGCACCGACTCACCGGTTTCGCGAATCTCGCGCAGCTGTTCGGTCGAAGCGGCCAGCAGCTCGGTCGAGGTGGACTCGACCTGCTGTGTCGTATGCGTCACCCGCGCCGCCGTGCCCTGCACCTGCGCCACGAGGTTTCGCAGCTCTTCCACGGTGTAGTTCACCGAGTCGGCGATCGCGCCCGTGATGTCTTCCGTCACCGTCGCTTGCTGCGTCAAGTCACCTTCAGCCACCGTCTGCAGTTCGTTCATCAACCGCAAAATGGCCGCCTGGTTGGCGTCGTTGACGCGCTTGGCTTCTCGTTCGTGCTCTTCGGCCTGCAGGGCCCGCATCGCCTGGTTGCGCACATACAAGCGCAGCAAGCCCAAGCCCCCCAGCGCCACCGCGATGCCCGACAGGAGCAGCACGGTGATGTGCAATGCGCTCAGGCCGCTCTGGCTTTCCAGGCCGGCCTGCACGGCTTCGAGGCCCTTTCGCAGCGGCTCGGAGTCACCCACGATCGCGGCCTGCGCTTCACGCGCCGACACCAGGCCCTGCAGGTTGCCCAGAATCGCGCTGGCCTGTGTGCGGGTCTGCTCGTACTGGTTGATCAGCTGTTCGAGGCGTTCCTTCGTTTGCGGGTCCTTCGTGCCGGGCAAACGCAGCTCCGGGTTGCCCTTGAGCAGCCCATCGGCGATTTCACGGAAGGAGTTCAAGTCCTTGCCAAGCAAGAACACCGCCTCGGGGCTCACGCCCTCCAGCGTCAGGAATTCGTTCGCGCTCTTACCGATACGCTGGGTCAGCATCACCAACTGGCCCACTGCAGACAGCTCGGAGGCCGAGGCGCCGCTCTGCAGCTTCAGCGAGTTCACCGTCTCCGCGATTTCGAGCAGATCGGACGACTGTCGGTTGATCAGGCGGAGCGCCTGCCCCACCTGCGTCAGCGTCTTCTGCTGGGCCAGCACCACCGCACCGTTTTTCTCGGCGCGGTCGAGCAGCGGCATCAACGGGGCCAGGGTTTCCTGCACCGCCGTCGGGGCGGCCGCCACCTGCTCATTGCCGGTGTTCAAGCCGCGCAAGCTGCGGGCCAGTACCTCACCCGACTCCTTCATTTCAGGGAACGCCGCCGGGCTGCCGATCAGCGCCTGAGACACGGATTTGGCCAATCGCTGCGACTGCATCAGTGCCTGACCGGTTGCGGCCAGCTGAGCGGCTTGCTTGGTCGCCGCATTCAGCGCCAGACCACCGGTGGCCACGAAGGCGATGGCACCTCCGACGATCAAGCCGAGCAGCAGGCGCTGCTGTTGCGCCGGCGATTGCTTGCCGATGATCGGCAGCGCAGAAGGCTCCTCGGCGGCCGAGGCCGCCTCTGCCGCGGCCGCAGCGGCCGCACCAGCGGGCGCCACCGCGGCGAGGGCTTCGCCGAGCGCCGTCTGGTGCGCGCCATCGGGGTCGCGCAGGTCGGAATCGTGCCCGCCGTCGGCGTGAGCGTGAGTGGAGGGGCCGGCCTCGCCGCTGCGGGTCACGGCGCCGTCCTGGCTCCGTCCACCGCCCTTGGCCAGTCGCTGGTCGATCTCGTTGAGCAGCAAATCAACTTCATGGTCGCCTGACGGGGCGGCGCCATGCGAATCGGCGAGCGTGCCGGCGGAGCTCTTCAGGGGGTCATGCTGACTCATTGTTTCCTCTCACAGACCGCGAACGACACGCGGCGTCGACTTTCAGGCACACCGTGGCGCGATCACGCCGCCACGTCCAGAAACTGGGGGTCTTGCGCCAAGGCTGCCAGGTCCAGCTCTTGCCAGACGCGACCCTGCGGATCACGCCAGGACGGGCCGGCAAAGCCGGGGCGCGGTTCATCGGAGGCGGGCAGGCGTTCCAGCTGTTCGGAGTCGCGCAGGCCCGCGAGGCGATCCACCAGGATCGCGGCATTCACGCGCAACGACGGGTTCAGCATCACCAGCTGGGCCCCCGAACGGGGCGCCGCCTGGGTCGCCATATCGCGCAGGTGCAGGAACTGGCTGAGATCGACCACAGCGTTCAACTGCCCGCGCAGGTTGGCCACCCCCACCATCCAGGGCTTGGCATGCGGAACCGGCGCCACTTGACGCGCGGCGTGGATTTCACCGGCCTGCGCCAGCGGCAGCAACAGGCCGAGCTGGGCGCACTCCACAGCCAGCCAGCCAGCCTCGCGGGGGCGTTCACGGGCGGCCTGGAGCCGGTTGGCCAGCCGCAATTGAAGTTCCCTGAGAGCGTCCTTGCTGGGCATCTTGTGATGGGTAGGTGGTGGCGTCGGCCGGGCTCAGCCCAGCGCTTGGATCTTGGCGAGCAGGTCGTTGGCGTCGACCGGCTTGGTGACGTAGTCGCGAGCGCCCTGACGCAGCCCCCAGACACGGTCGGTTTCCTGATTCTTGCTGGTGCACATGATCACCGGCACACCCGCGAAGCGCGGATCACGGGTGATGGCGCGGGTCAGCTGGAAGCCGTTGGTGCCTGGCATCACAACGTCCATCAGGATCAAGTCGGGTTTGGCCTCGGCCAGGCGACGCATGGCTTCTTCGCCGTTCTCGGCCGTGCGCACCGTGTAGCCCTTCTGCGTCAGGATGTCGGACAGCAGGTGCAGCTCGGTCTTGGAGTCGTCAACGAGGAGAATATTCTGGATTGGCATGGTGGTGAACTCCGTCGAGCCCCGGGATCATCGCGCCCGGGTGGTGCAATGCCCAGCCCGCGTCAGGCGGAAACCGAGCGAAAATGCGCGACCACGCGCAAGAGTTGTTCCTTGGTGAAGGGTTTGGTGAGGTAGTCATCCGAACCCACCATGCGCCCCCGCGCCTTGTCGAACACGCCATCCTTGGATGACAACATGACAACCGGCACGTTGGCAAATCTGGGGTTGCGCTTGATGATCGCGCAGGTCTGGTAGCCATCCAAGCGTGGCATCAGGATGTCGCAGAAGATCAACGTCGGCTCATGGTCATTGACCTTGGCGAGCGCGTCGAAGCCGTCTTCGGCCAACACGACCTCGTACCCTCCTTGGCGCAGGAAGATCTCCGCGCTGCGGCGGATCGTGTTGCTGTCGTCGATGACCAGAACCCTGGTCGCCGAAGCGGGGTGTTCCGTCGATTTATCGGTCACCATTCGCCCCCAAACGAAGATTGTTGTGTACGCCCCGAAAAAGGCGGCGGGAAATTCAAGGCTGCGATGACGGCGAGTGTCAGATCTGAACCATTTCGAAATCTTCCTTGCGTGCACCGCATTCTGGGCATGTCCAATTCATTGGAACATCTTCCCAACGGGTTCCCGCAGCAATGCCATGCTCGGCGTCCCCAGCGGCCTCGTCGTAAATCCATCCGCAGATGAGGCACATCCAGGTTCGGTATTCACTCACTTTGTCGTTGCCAGATCACTACAATCGCTTTTGATTGTAGCCACGGGCTCTCGGCAAAAGCCAAGGGTTTATCGGCACATACGCCACAAAGCTCACCCTTTTCTGAACTTCTCGTCCCAAGTGCGCACAACATGTGGCGCAATAACGCGGCGAGCAGGCTCCTGACCGATGACCACCACACCCCAAAGCGCTCCGGGCCACCTGCCCGTCGAGCCCGAACAGGAAGCCGCCGCGCCCGCGTGCGTGATGAGCTTCAATGCCAGCGACCCCAGCGGTGCAGCCGGACTGAGCGGCGACATTGCCACCATCGCCGCGATGGGCGCGCACGCCCTGCCGGTGGTGACCAGCATCCTGATGCGCGACACCGCCGAAATCTTTGATCAGCACCTGATTGACGGAGACGCCATCGTCGAACAGGCCCGGTACGTATTGGAAGACGTGACCCTGGCAGGCTTCAAGGTCGGATTTCTCGGCTCGGCTGAAAACGTATCAGCCGTTGCCGAAATACTGTCCGACTACGCTGAAGCGCCGCTCGTGTCGTACCTTCCGGGCCTCAGCTGGCTTTCCGACGACGAAGCGCAAAGCTATCTCGACGCGTTTCGCGAACTGATCCTGCCGGCGACCGAAGTGCTGGTGGGCAACCACAAGACGCTGACCGATTTCCTGCTGCCTGACTGGGACTCCGACCGCCCGGCCTCCCCGCGTGAGCTGGCCGTCGCAGCCGCCGAGCACGGCGCCCGCTACGTGCTGGTGACCGGCGTGATGCTGCCGAGCAAGGGCACCACCAGCCAGTTCATCGACAACGTGCTGGCGTCAGCCCAAGGTGCGCTGACCGGCGAGAAGTTCGAGTTGTTTGAAGTCAGCTTCGTGGGCGCGGGCGATACCTTGTCGGCGGCCCTGGCGTCGCTGCTCGCGGTCGGAGGCGAGTTGCAGGCCGCCGTTGGCGAGTCGCTTCAGTTCCTGGATCAAAGCCTGGACGCAGGCTTCCGCCCGGGCATGGGCAATGTGGTGCCGGACCGGTTCTTCTGGGCCATGCCGCCCGAAGACGCCGAAACGCCGGAGGAAGGCGGACTTGGCGAGCCGACCGACGACGACCAGCACCCCAACGAGCCCACCACGCCCCCCGGAGGTTCCCGCCGTGTCCACTGATTTCAGCCGCAACGCCCAATTGTTTGAACGGGCGCAGGCCAGCATTCCCGGCGGCGTGAATTCGCCGGTGCGGGCTTTCCGTGCCGTGGGTGGCACGCCCCGCTTCATCGCCCGCGCCGATGGCGCGTACATGTGGGATGCCGAGGGTCGCCAGTACATCGACTACATCGGCTCCTGGGGGCCCATGATCCTGGGCCACGGCCATCCCGCCGTGCTCGAAGCGGTATTGCGGGCGGCCCGCGACGGCTTCAGCTTCGGCGCACCGACCGAGCGGGAGGTGGAGTTGGCCGAAGAGATCATCCGCCATGTGCCCAGCATCGAGCAGGTGCGGCTGGTCAGCTCGGGCACCGAAGCGGCGATGAGCGCGATCCGCCTGGCCCGTGGGGCGACCGGTCGTTCAAAGTTGATCAAATTCGAGGGTTGTTACCACGGCCACGCCGATGCCCTGCTCGTGAAGGCCGGCTCCGGCCTGGCCACGTTCGGACACCCTACGTCCGCCGGCGTCCCGCCGGAAGTGGTGCAACACACGCTGGTCCTGCGGTACAACGACATCGAGCAGCTTGAAGCCGCCTTCGCCACGCACGGCGCCGATCTGGCCTGCGTGATGATCGAGCCCATTGCAGGCAACATGAACTTCGTGCGCGCCAGCGTGCCGTTCGTGAAGCGCCTGCGCGAACTGTGCGATCAGCACGGCGCCCTGCTGGTGTTCGATGAGGTGATGACGGGCTTCCGCGTGGCGCTGGGCAGCGCGCAAAGCGTGTACGCCCGCGCCCTGCCAGGCTTCCAGCCTGACCTGAGCGTGTTCGGCAAGGTCATTGGCGGCGGCATGCCGCTGGCGGCCTTTGGCACCACCCGCAAGATCATGCAGAACCTGGCCCCGCTCGGCCCGGTGTACCAAGCCGGCACGCTGTCCGGCAACCCCGTGGCCACCGCGTGCGGCCTCGCCACCTTGCGCGAGATCGCCAAACCGGGCTTCTACGAAGCGCTGGGGGCTTCGACCCGCAGCTTGGTGCAGGGTCTGCAGCAGGCGGCCGACGAGGCGGGTGTGCCATTCGCGTCAGATTGTGAAGGCGGCATGTTCGGGTTCTTCTTCGGCCCGCGGCTGCCGCAGAACTACGACGAGGTGATGGCCACCGACAAGGAGCGGTTCAACCGCTTCTTCCACGCGATGCTGGATCGCGGGGTGTACCTGGCACCCGCGCTGTATGAGGCCGGCTTCGTCAGCAGCGCCCACACGGCGCAAGACATCGCGGCCACCGTGCAGGCCGCCCGCGAGGCCCTGCGCGCCGCCTGATCCCGTTTTCACCGTGCGCCGCCGACACCGCGGCCGGCGCTCGCAGACCTCTGCTTCCATGCATATCCACATCCTGGGCATCTGTGGCACCTTCATGGGCGGCCTGGCGGCGCTCGCGCGCGAGGCCGGGCACCGTGTGACCGGCTGCGACGCCAATGTCTACCCGCCGATGAGCGACCAGCTGCGGGCCCTGGGCATCGAGCTGATCGAAGGCTACGGCGCAGACCAGATCGCCCTCAACCCCGACGTTTTCGTCGTCGGCAACGTGGTGACACGCGGCAACCCGCTGATGGAAGCCGTGCTCGATGCCGGCGCCGCCTACACCAGCGGCCCGCAATGGCTCGCCGAGCATGTGCTGCAAGGTCGCCATGTGCTGGCCGTGGCCGGCACGCACGGCAAGACCACCACCACCGCCATGCTGGCGTGGATCCTCGATCAGGCGGGCCTGGAACCCGGCTTCCTGGTCGGCGGCGTGCCGATGAACTTCGGCGTTTCCGCCCGGCTGGGGCAGGTGACAGCGGGGGCATTGACGCCGTTTGTCATCGAGGCGGACGAGTACGACACGGCCTTCTTCGACAAGCGCAGCAAGTTTGTCCACTACCGGCCGCGCACGGCGATCCTGAACAATCTCGAGTACGACCACGCCGACATCTTTGCCGACCTGGCGGCCATCGAGACGCAGTTCCACCACCTCGTGCGCACCGTGCCGGCCACCGGCCGCCTGGTGGTCAACGGCCGCGATGAGGCCCTGCAACGGGTGCTCGAGCGCGGTTGCTGGAGCGAAGTGCAGCGCTTCGGTGCACGCAAGGAAGAGCCCGGCGCCTGGCGCGCCCGCGGCGAGCCGCAGGCCTTCGATCTGCTGCGCGGCGCGATGAAGGTGGCGCGGGTCGAGTGGCCGCTGCTGGGCGAACACAACCAGCTCAATGCGCTGGCCGCCATCGCCGCGGCCGAGCATGTGGGGGTGGCACCCGACCAAGCGGCCGCCGCGCTGGCCCATTTCGTGAGCGTCAAACGCCGGCTGGAGCTGCGCGGCGAGGCCGGTGGCGTTCGGGTGTACGACGACTTTGCCCACCACCCGACCGCCATCCGGACCACCGTCAACGGGCTGCGGCGCAAGGTGGGGGCCGAGCGCATTCTGGCGGTGTTCGAGCCTCGCTCCAACACGATGAAACTGGGCACGATGAAAGCCCAGTTGCCGTGGGCACTGGAAGAGGCCGACCTGAGCTTCTGCCACCAGGGCCAACTGGGGTGGGATGCCCGCGAGGCACTGGCACCGATGGGGCCGCAAGCCCAGGTGAGCGACACGATCGACAGCCTGGTGGCCGCGGTCGTGAAGGCAGCGCGGCCGGGCGACCATGTGCTGTGCATGAGCAACGGCGGCTTCGGGGGCATCCACACCAAGCTGCTCAGCGCGCTCGCCGCCCGGGGCTGAGCGGTACGCGATGGTGAGCGCGCCCACGCACTTGCTCTATCTGCACGGGTTTCGATCGTCGCCTCTGTCGACCAAGGCACAGATGGTCGGGCGCTGGCTGGCGGAACACCACCCCGAAGTGCATGTCTGGTGCCCACCGTTGCCGCCTGCCCCGCGCGATGCGATGCGGCTGGTGTTTGAAGGCCTGGCCAATTGGCCGACCGCGTCGATGGCCGTCATCGGCAGCTCGCTGGGCGGGTTCTACGCCAGCGTGGTGGCCGAGCGCACTGGCTGCCGAGCGGTGGTCTTGAACCCCGCCATCGATCCGGCCCGAGACTTGGCGCGCCACATCGGCGAACAGACGACCTGGCAGAAGCCGGAAGAGCACTTCTACTTCCGCCCGGAGTATGTCGACGAACTGCGCGACCTGGCGCCCGCCGCACTGACCCGCCCCGACCGCTATGCCGCGGTCATCGCCAAGGGCGACGAGTTGCTCGACTGGCATGAGATGACTGCCCACTACGCAGGCGCGCACCAGCTGCTGCTCGAAGGCAGCGACCACGCGCTCAGCGAGTTCGACCAACAGCTTCCCTTTGTCCTGCGCTTTCTGAGCCTGTTGCCATGAGATTGAACGGAAAGATCTGCATCATCACCGGGGCCGCCCAAGGCATCGGTCTGGCCACCGCCATCAAGTTCGCCCAAGAACAGGCGACCGTGGTCGTATGCGACGTGAACCGCCAAGCGCTCGACGCCGCGGTCGCGCAGTGCGAGCAGGCCGGCGGGCACGCCGAGGCCCACGTCGTGGATGTGACGGATCGGTCACAGGTCGACGCCATGGTCGCGGCGGTAAAGGCCCGGCACGGCCGCATCGACGTGCTGGTGAACAACGCCGGCATCACCCGTGACGCCCGCCTGCAGAAAATGACCGAGGCGCAGTTCGACCAGGTCATCGACGTGAACCTGCGCGGCGTCTTCCATTGTGCGCAGGCTGTGGCCGACACGATGGTGGCGCAGGGTGCGGGGGTGATCCTCAACGCCTCGTCGGTCGTGGGCATCTACGGCAACTTCGGGCAGACCAACTACGCCGCGGCGAAGTTCGGCGTCATCGGCTTCACCAAGACCTGGAGCCGGGAACTCGGCCCCAAGGGTGTTCGGGTCAACGCCGTCGCACCGGGCTTCATCGAAACGCCGATCCTCGCCACCATCCCCGACAAGGTGCTGGACCACATGCGCGACCAGGTGCCGCTCAAGCGCCTGGGCCGGCCCGAAGAGATCGCCAGCGTCTACGCCTTCCTGGCCAGTGATGAAGCCAGCTATGTGAACGGGGCAGTGCTCGAAGTCTCTGGCGGCATGACGGTATAGGGGGCCGCGGCGCCCGCGCTGGTGAACGGGGTGGGCGGCGAACGCCCACTGAATCCGTGCGCCCCGCCAGATGGCAGCGGGGTCTCCTCGCCTTGGGCAAGTGCACTGCAACTGATTGACACGGGAAGCACCCCGCGCTCGGCGACAATCGCCGCCGTATGTATGCCCTGTTCGATGACGCCGGCAAGTTCCTCGCCGGCCGCGTGATGTCCGAGGCCGACAGCTCGATGCAGGTCGAGCTGGATTCGGGCAAGCGCGTCAAGGTCAAAGCCGCCAACGTGCTGCTGCGCTTCGAGAAACCGCAGCCAGCTGAGCTGATGGCGGCGGCCCAGGCGCGCGCTGCCGAGATCGACCTCGACCTCGCCTGGGAATTCGCCCCAGAGGGTGAGTTTGGGTTCGCCGAACTGGCGCGAGACTATTTCGACGCCAAGGCCGGGCCCGAGCTGCAGGCAGCCGCCCTGTTCCGGCTGTTCGAAGCCCCGCACTACTTCCGGCGTGCGGGCAAGGGGGTGTTCAAGAAGGCGCCTGAAGACATCGTCAAGGCCGCCTTGCTGGGAATCGAGCGCAAGAAGCAGATCGCCGCGCAGATCGAGGCCTGGGCCGCCGAGTTGGTGGCGGGCCAATGCCCGGCACCGGTCAAAGAGCAGCTCTACAAGATCCTCTTCCGGCCCGACAAGAATGCGCCGGAGTACAAGGCGGTCGTCGAAGCCGCACGACGCAGCCAACGTGCACCTCTCGATCTGCTCACGGCCGCAGGCGCAATCAGCAGCCCCTACCAGTTCCACTGGCGGCGCTTTCTCTTCGACACCTTCCCCAAGGGCTACGGTTTTCCGTCACTCGAAGCGCCGGCGATCCGAGAAGAATTGCCCCTCGCCGATGTGCGTGCGTTTTCGATCGACGACTCGCAAACCACCGAGATCGACGACGCGCTTTCGGTCCAGGGCCTGGGCAGCGGCACCATCACCTTCGGCATCCACATCGCGGCGCCCGCCCTGGCCATCACGCCCGAATCGACGCTGGACAAAGTCGCGCGCGACCGTCTGTCGACCGTCTACATGCCGGGCTTCAAGATCACGATGCTGCCCGACGCCGTGGTGCAGGCCTACACGCTGATCGAGGGTCGCGACTGCCCCGCGGTGAGCCTGTACGTCACGATCGATGAGGCCTCGTTGGAGGTGAAATCCAGCGAAACCCGGCTCGAGCGCGTGCCCATCGCCGCCAACCTGCGGCACGACCAGCTGGACGCTTTCGTCACCGAAGCCTCACTGCGTGGCGAAGCCCCGGCCGACTACCCCTTCGCGACCGAGCTGGCCTTCTGCTACCGACTGGCCCAATCGCTCAAGGCGGCCCGCGAAGTGGTGCGCGGCAAGCCCGAAAACTTCAATCGGCCTGACTACAACTTCAGGCTCGAAGGCAACGACGGTCGCGAGCCGGATGGCAGCGAGACGGTGCGCATCACCGAACGCCGCCGCGGCGCGCCGCTCGACTTGATCGTGTCCGAGGCGATGATCCTCGCCAACAGCCGGTGGGGCGGGTGGCTGGCCGAGCTCGGCGTCCCCGGCATCTACCGCAGCCAGGCCAGCCTGGCGCCGGGCGTGAAGGTGCGCATGGGTGTGAAGCCGGCACCGCATGCGGGCATGGGCGTGGCGCAGTACACGTGGGCCACTTCGCCCCTGCGGCGCTATGTCGACCTGGTCAACCAATGGCAGATCATCGCCTGTGCGCGCCACGGTCGCACCGCGGCGCTGGCGGCCCCTTTCAAGCCGAAAGACGCCACGCTCTTCTCGATCATCTCGAGCTTTGACGGCGCTTACGCGGCCTACAACGGTTTCCAGAATGCCATCGAGCGGTACTGGACGCTGCGCCATGTCGAACAGCAGTCTCTGTCCGAGCTGGAGGCGTCGGTGATGAAGGACGGACTCGTCCGCTGCGATGCCCTGCCCCTGGTCTTCCGCGCACTCGGAACCGAAGGAATGCCCCGCGGCACCCATGTGCGAGTGCGAGTCACCGGGGTGGACCTGCTCACACTCGATCTGCACGCGAGCCTGATGGCCCGCCTGGACGACGGGGCCGACGAAGCCGCGGCGAGCGAGGAAGCCGAGGGCGACGACGATGCCGAACAGGCCGCCGGTGGCGCGTTGACGCTGGCCATCGATTTGGCCGATGGCGCCGACAGCAACGACGACACGCCCGGCCCCGTGCCCGCGGCCGCCTGACCATGCGCTGGCTCGACTCCCTCAAGGCGCTGCCGCTGACCACACTGCAGTGGGCGCTGCTGTTTTCGGTGGGCGTTCACGGCGCACTGCTGGCCGTGCGGTTCGTGGCGCCAGAGTCGTTCAACCGGGTGTTCGAGGACACCCCGCTCGAGGTGGTGCTGGTCAATGCGCGCAGCAATGAAACGCCCACCAAGGCGCAGGCCATCGCCCAAGCCAGCCTCGCGGGCGGAGGCGAGGCCGAGCAGGGCCGGGCCACATCGCCGCTGCCCCCGTCGGCCATCACGGTGGCCGGCGATGCCGAGAACGACGCGCAAAAGCAGATCGAGCAGATGCAAGCCGAGCAGCAGCAGTTGCTGGCGCAGATCCGCCGCGAAATCGCCTTGCTGCCACCGCCCGACCCCTCTCGCCTGGTGCAAAGCAAGGAAGAAGCGGAACGCGAAGAGCGTCGTCGCCAGTTGCTGCGGATGCTGGCCGAGATCGAAAAGCGCATCAACGAAGAAAACGCGCGGCCCAAGAAGCGCTACATCAGCCCGGCCACCCGCGAAGAGGTCTACGCGCTCTACTACGACAGCCTGCGCCGCAAGATCGAAGAACGCGGCACGCGCAACTTCCCTGAATACAAGGGCCAGAAGCTCTACGGTGAGCTGACGATGAACCTGACGATCGACTCACGCGGACAGGTGATCGAGGCCGAGGTCGTGCGCGCGGCCAAGTCGGCCGAATTGAATCGGCGGGCGGTCGCGATCGTTCACGCGGCGGGCCCCTTTGGCCCGTTCACCCCTGAGATGAAACGCCAGGCCGATCAGATCGTCGTCACCTCGCGTTTCCGCTTCACCCGCAACGAGGGCCTGGAAACCACGCTCAGCACCGCCACGCCTCGCTGAGCGGCCCTCACCGCGAACGGCCTGGTGGCCCCACGCCCATGCAAGACCGTGACACCCCCGCAGACCGTTACGCGGTGATCGGCAACCCGGTCGCCCACAGCCGGTCGCCCACGATCCACGCGGCCTTTGCCGCCGCGACGGGGCAGCACCTGGTCTACGAGAGGGTGCTGGCGCCCATGGACGGCTTCGAGGCCACAGTGCGCCACTTCGCCGCAGCAGGCGGGCGCGGCTGCAACGTGACGGTGCCGTTCAAGTTTGATGCCTTCCGGCTGTGCGCCGGCCGAAGCGAACGCGCGACGCTCGCCGAGGCGGCCAACGTCATCCGCTTCGATGCCGACGGCTGGTGGGCCGACAACACCGACGGCATTGGCCTCATCACCGACATCGAGCAAAACGCCGGCCATTCGATCGCCGGCCAACAGGTGCTGATGATCGGCGCCGGCGGCGCCTCGGCCGGGGTGCTGGGGCCCCTGCTGCACGCCCGGCCGGCACGGGTGGTGGTGGCCAACCGCACCGCCAGCAAGGCCGTCGCGCTGTGCGAACGTCATCATGCACTGGCCGACGCGCTGGGGGTGGCTCTGGAAGCCACCGGCCTCAGCGACGCCGGAACCGGTTTTGATCTGGTGCTCAATGCGAGTGCCAGCAGCCTCGGCGGGGGCGCTCCGCCCGTGTCGAGCCGCACCTTGCGCGCCGGCACGCTGGTGGTCGACCTGATGTACGGGCCTGCCGCCGATGGCTTCCTGACTTGGGCCCAGGCGCACGGCGCACGGGCACGCGACGGCCTGGGCATGCTCGTGGAGCAGGCGGCGGCGGCCTTCGAACTCTGGCGCGGCATCCGCCCGGCCACGGCCCCGGTGCTGGACATGCTGCGGGCACAGTTGCGGCAGGGGGCTTTGTCCTCTGGCCCTTCAGACCGGCCCCTGCGTTGATGGCCACCCTTCGCGCTCTCGGTCGGCTGCTCGGCGTGCTGGTGCTGTGCGTGGTCGCACTGCAGCTCTACTTCGCCGCCCGCATCGCGCTGATGTCGGTCATCGGGCCAGAATCCACGGCCTTCCAGCGCAGCGAAATCTGGCGGCTGGCTGTCGAGAAACACGAAGTGCTGTGGAGCCAGACCTGGGTGGACGATGCCCGGATCTCGAACCACCTCAAACGCGCGGTGATTGCCAGCGAAGACGCCGGGTTCATCGAGCACGGGGGGGTCGAGTGGGAGGCGATCCGTGCGGCGATGGAAAAGAATGAAAAGGCCGAGGCGCGCGCCGAGCGCATCAACGCGCAACTCGAAAAGCGCGAGGCCCAACGCGCCCAATCCGGCAAGCCGGTCACCAAGCCCGCGCCGCGCGCGGTACCCAAGGTGGTGGGCGGCTCCACCATCACCCAGCAGTTGTCCAAGAACCTGTTCCTGTCAGGCGAGCGAACCGCCGCCCGGAAAGCCCAGGAGATCGTGATCGCCTACATGCTCGAGACGCTGCTGGACAAGCGCCGCATTCTCGAGATCTATCTCAACAGTGTCGAATGGGGCGAGGGTATCTTTGGCGCCCAGGCCGCGGCGCGCCACTACTTTCGGGTGGACGCTGCGCAGTTGACCAGCTACCCCGCGGCGCGGCTGGCCGTGATGCTGCCGGCCCCGAAACGGTTCGAGAAAAACCCCGGATCGGCCTATGTGAACAACCGAGCTGGCACCATCGCTGCCCGGATGGGCGACGTCGAGCTGCCCTGAACGCCACCGCGCCATGAGCCCCACCGAAGAATTGACCGCTGAGATCTGCGCCCGTGCCGCCCGCTTGGTGGTCGAAGAAGGCATGGATTACACCGGCGCCAAGCGCCGAGCGCTGCGCGACATCGGTCCCCAGGCCGGTCGCGGCGCGGAACTGCCTTCCAACGAACAACTGGAAGACGCCATTCGTGAGCACATCGATCTGTTCCATGCGGACACCCAGCCCGCCGAGCTGGCGGCCTTGCGTGCCCTGGCCCTGCGCTGGATGGAGCGGCTGGCCGAATTCCGCCCGCATCTTGGTGGGGCGGTATGGCGCGGCACCGCCACGCGGCTCTCGGCCGTGCTGATCGACTTGTACTGCGACGATCCCAAGTCCGCCGAGATCGGCTTCCTGAACTTGGGCATCGACTTCGACAGCCGCAGCGAGCCAGGCCATGACGAGGAGACGGTGCTGTCCGTCGAGGCCCGCTGCCCAGAGCTGGGAGAAACTGTGAGTATTCACTTTATTGTTCATGACCATGACGACCTGCGCGGCGCCTTGAAGGCGGATCCGCGCGGGCAAACTTGGCGCGGCGATGCGGCGGCCCTGCGCCAGCGGATGGCTGCCGACGCGGCAGAACGGGACGGCGCATGACCACGACCACGCGCCGTCGTTGGCTGTTCGGTGTGGCCGGTGTGGCCGCGCTGGGCGCGGGCGCTGGCTGGCGTCTCTGGCGCGAAGGCACCGGCTCGCCCGCCCCGGCGGACGATTTCTGGTCGCAGGAATTGCCCACGCCCAGCGGCGCCTTGCTGCCGCTGCGCTCGCTGCGCGGCAGGCCTGTGATGGTCAACTTCTGGGCGACCTGGTGCCCACCGTGCGTCAAGGAGATGCCGGAGCTCGATCGCTTTGCCCGCGAATTCGGGGGGCGGGGTTGGCAGGTGCTGGGCGTGGCCATCGATCAGCCGGCGGCGGTGCAGACCTTTCTTCAACGGACGCCGGTGGGCTTCCCGATCGTGCTGGCAGGCAACGAGGGTCTGGGCTGGGTGCAAAAGCTGGGCAACGCGGGTGGCGGGCTCCCCTTCACCGTCCAATTCGACGCCGAGGGCCTGCCGGTACGCCAGCACATCGGGCCCACGACCATGGACCAGCTGGCCCAATGGGCCGGAACGTCCTGATTCAGGGCCGCGAAGCCGTTTCAGCCAGTAACAATGCGATGCCACCGGCCCTGGCGGCTGTCAATAGGTTGACGCCACTTTATTTTGCCCCTAGCTGCCTTTAAGTGAGGCCAAAAGGCGTAAAGTTCGCGTCTTTGAAAAACGGCCAGTGGCTTTACCGAGCCGCGCAGCAAGCCAGGAATGCCTGTTCTTGACCTTCGAGTGCCGAATCAACCTGCGTTGGGTGCCCTGCAGTTTCAGGGCAAGATCCGAGGTTGTTCGACGACGATCGACGCCATAGAGCGCCTGATCGCCGAATGCCCTCTGGAATCGGGGGCCAGCCCCCGGCCGAGCCTGCCCTCATGGCGCGCCCGCGCTGCAACCTCTGCTGGAGACTGATCCCCCATGGACCTTCGCAAGCTCAAGACCCTCATCGACCTGGTCTCCGACTCGAACATCGCCGAGTTGGAAATCACCGAGGCCGACGGCAAGGTAAGGATTGTCAAGTCCGGAGGAGCCGTCATGGCAGCGCCGGCGCCCATGCCGGTCGCGGCGGCCCCGGCCTTGGCCGCCGCCGCGCCCTTGGCGGCCGCGGCCAGCAACCCCGAGCCCGCCGTCGCGGCAGCGCCGACGGGTCACGTCATCAAGTCGCCGATGGTGGGCACGTTCTATGTGTCGTCCACGCCGGGCGGCAAGCCGATGGCCGAAGTGGGCACCGTCGTCAAGGAAGGCGACGCCGTCTGCATCATCGAAGCCATGAAGATCATGAACGAGATCGAGGCCGACAAGGCCGGCACGGTCACCCAGGTGCTTGTCCAGAACGGTCAGGCGGTCGAGTTCGGCCAGCCGCTGTTCGTGGTCGAGTAAGCCGCGGCCCACGCCATCGATCCCTTCCGGCCGGCGCTCCGTCGATGCGCCGCCTGGCCAGACACCATGTTCAAGCTGATTCTGATCGCGCCGGCCTGCGCTCTCGCGCAGCGCCACGCCGTGCCGGCCTTTGGCCAGCACTTGGCGC
Organism: Ideonella lacteola; assembly: GCF_038066555.1. Taxonomy (NCBI): domain Bacteria; kingdom Pseudomonadati; phylum Pseudomonadota; class Betaproteobacteria; order Burkholderiales; family Sphaerotilaceae; genus Ideonella; species Ideonella lacteola. Next base: position 139,091 of record NZ_JBBUTG010000007.1, read on the forward strand.
GATCAGCAAATTGCCCGGCGGCAGCTGTCCGCCAGGGTGATTGAGCCGAGGCACCATGTTCAAGAAAATTCTCATTGCGAACCGAGGCGAGATCGCCTTGCGCATCCAGCGCGCCTGCCGCGAGATGGGCATCAAGTCCGTCATCGTCTATTCGGAGGCTGACCGCGACGCGAAGTACGTTCGGCTGGCCGAAGAGGCGGTGTGCATCGGGCCGGCGCCGTCGGGCCAGAGCTATCTCAATATGCCGGCCATCATCTCGACCGCCGAGGTGACCGATGCCGAGGCGATCCATCCCGGCTACGGGTTCCTGTCCGAGAACGCCGATTTCGCCGAACGCGTCGAGCAAAGCGGGTTCACTTTCATCGGCCCCACCCCGGATTCGATCCGGATGATGGGCGACAAGGTGTCCGCCAAGCAGGCCATGATCAAGTCCGGCGTGCCTTGCGTGCCCGGCTCCGAGGGTGCCCTGCCGGATGATCCGAAGGAGATCACCAAGATCGCCCGCTCGATTGGCTACCCCGTGATCATCAAGGCGGCTGGCGGCGGCGGCGGCCGCGGCATGCGGGTCGTTCACACCGAAGCCGCCCTGATCCACGCCGTGCAGACCACCCGCGCCGAAGCGGGCGCCGCATTCAACAACTCGGCGGTCTACATGGAGAAGTTCCTGGAGAACCCACGCCACGTGGAGATCCAGATCCTGGCCGACGAGCACAAGAACGCCGTCTGGCTGGGTGAGCGCGACTGTTCGATGCAGCGGCGCCACCAAAAGATCATCGAAGAGGCGCCGGCGCCTGGCATTCCCCGTCGCATCATCGAGAAGGTGGGCGAGCGTTGCGCCGCAGCGTGCAAGAAGATTGGCTACCGCGGCGCCGGCACCTTTGAGTTCCTGTACGAGAACGGCGAGTTCTACTTCATCGAGATGAACACGCGCGTGCAGGTCGAACACCCGGTGACCGAGCTGGTGACGGGCATCGACATTGTCCAGATGCAGATTCGCGTCGCCGCGGGCGAAAAGCTGCCGTTCACTCAGCGGCAGATCGAAATGCGCGGGCATGCCATCGAGTGCCGGATCAACGCCGAAGACCCCTACAAGTTCTTCCCGTCGCCCGGGCGCATCACCATGTGGCATGCACCCGGCGGGCCCGGTGTGCGGGTGGATTCGCACGCCTACACGAACTACTTCGTGCCGCCGAATTACGACTCGATGATCGGCAAGATCATCGTGCACGGCGACACCCGGGAACAAGCCTTGGCCCGCATGCGCACGGCACTGCTGGAGACCGTGGTCGAAGGCATCCAGACGAACATCCCGCTGCACCGCGAGCTGATGGTCGATGCCAACTTCATCGCCGGCGGCACCAGCATTCACTACCTTGAAGGCTGGCTGGCCGAGCACCGCCGCTGACACCGGCAGCGCCGTGCGCATGGGCGCATGCCACGGCGGCAGCGGCCACGGCCTGCCCACGCCGCGCACGGCACGAGCCGACGCAGGAGGATCCCCACGTGGCCATGTTTGAACTGACGATCAGCGCCCCCCAGGCGCTGGTGGAACCTGTCTCCGATGCCTTGATGGACGAGCTGGGCAGCTTGTCCGTGTCCGTCGAAGACGCCGATGCCGACACCGACGCGGAGAAGGCCTTGTTCGGTGAGCCGGGCATGCCCGCGCCGCAGGCCGGCTGGGAGCGCTCGACCTTGAAGGCGCTGTTCGACACCGAAGCCGCCGCCACCGACGCGATGACACTGTTGCTGGCGCAGGACTGGACCGACGGGCTGGCAGTAAAGGGGCTGCAGCAGGTTGAAGAGCAGGACTGGGTGCGCCTGACCCAGTCCCAGTTCACGCCCGTCGAGATCACGCCCACCTTCTGGATCGTTCCCAGCTGGCACCAGCCTCCCGAGGCGGCACGCCAGGTGATCCGGCTCGATCCCGGGCTCGCCTTTGGCACGGGCACGCACCCGACCACCCGCATGTGCTTGCGCTGGATTTCCGCCCACGCGGCGAACGCCGCTGGCGCTCGGGTGCTGGACTACGGATGCGGCTCGGGCATCCTCGCCATTGGCGCCGCGCTGTTCGGTGCCACCTCGGTGGATGGCGTCGACATCGACCCGGCAGCCGTCGAGTCGACTCGGTACAACGCCCAAGCCAATGCGGTACAGGTGAACGCAGGCCTGGCGGATCTGGCCCAGGGTCAGTACGACATCGTGCTCGCCAACATCCTGGCGACCCCCCTGAAGTTGCTGGCCCCCCTGCTGTGCGGACACCTGAAGCCCGGCGGCCATCTGGTGCTCGCCGGTATCCTGGAGCGTCAGGCGGATGAGTTGATCGGGGCCTACGCACCGTGGTGCGACATCCGCGTGCTGGATCGAGAAGACGGCTGGATCCTGATGGGCGGGGCGGGCCGCCCAGCCTGACGTGCGTACCATCCGATCGCGCCATCACGCCGTTCCCGGGTACCGCGTGATGCAGTGGCATGTGGTGCCCATGGCATCATTCCTGCCATGAGCCTGGCCACCCGCTGTCCCGCTTGTCACACCGTCTTCCGCGTCCTGCAGGATCAGTTGCGCGTGTCCGAAGGCTGGGTGCGCTGCGGCCAGTGCCAAGAGGTCTTCAACGCACTGGAGACCCTTTTCGATCTCAGTGCCCCCGCCGAGGCCGGTGCGCCTGCCAATCCACCACCCGCGGTCTTTGCGCCACCGCCAGAGGCACCGGCGCCCTACGCGCCACCGCCCGCAGCGATGGTGGCAGCCCCTGCACCCGTGGTGGCCCCGGCAGCGGCTCAGCCGCGAATGCCGACACAGCCGCGCGCCCGCTCCGCAGCTTCGGCAGCTTCGGCAGCTTCAGCGGCCCCGCGTGCAGTCGCCCCGCCCTCGTCGGGACCGTCGGATGCCGGGCCGGACACCCCGAGCGAGCCGATCACCGATTTCGCGCCGACCGCACCGCAGACGAGGCGAGACCCGTTCGACGACATCGACACCTTCACGGTGATCGATGCTGAAGAGTTCCTGGATCCCGACGGCCCGGTCGCTGCGGACGACTGGCATGCCCCCGCGTCCTTCCCGACACCCTCCCCAGCCCCCGCTCCGTCGACCGCTCCGCCCCGTCCGATCGGGCCTGCGACTGCCGGTTCAGGGCTGCCGGAGCACGACTTCCGGGATATGCGTTTGTCGCCGCCCCCTGCGGCAGACGCGCCGACATCGCCCGCCCCGCCCGCGCGCCAGTCGCCCCCCACGCCTTCCGAACTGGCCGCCTCGTTCGCCGCGCCGATATCACCTGCACCGCCAGAACGCGCGGCCCCGGCGCCCGCGCCTGAGGCGCTGTTCGCAGATGCGGTGGACACGGTCACGGCCGAGGAGTTTGAGGCCGCAGCGCGGGACATGGCCGACGACGATGCCGACGAGAAAGCCCCGACGGCGTCGCGGTTCATCGGCCCGATGCCCGATTGGGCCCGAACGCCCACGAGCAACAAGCGCTCAAGCAAGCGCAGCAAATCGAAACTGCCACCCGACAGTGCGTTGGCGCAGGAACACCAGGCTCGGCACGCCCGGCGCAAACGACGCAAGCCTGAGTTCGTCCGGCAGGCCGAGCGGGCGGCGCTATGGCGCCGCCCGATGGTCCGCGCGGTGCTGGCCACCGCCTCGTTGGCACTCGCCGCGCTGCTGGCCGGCCAGGTCGGCTACCACTACCGCGAGCCGCTGGCTGCACAAGTGCCGAGCCTGACGCCGGTGCTGCTGGTGGGCTGCGAGTGGCTGCAGTGCCAGATCGGCGCTCCGCGCGCCATTGAACGGATCCGGCTTGACGCCAGCGACCTGACGCGCACCGAGCAGGATCAAGTGCTGCGCTTCACCGCAGATCTGCACAACACGGCCCAGTTCGCGGTTCGCACGCCGGCGCTCGACGTCAGCTTCACCGACCCACTCGGGCGGGTGGTCTCGCGCAAGGTGCTGCTACCCAAGGATCTTGGCGCGCCCCATGAAGCGATCGCGCCGGACGCGCAGTGGCGCATCGACGCGAGGCTGGCGGTGGGTGATCTGCAGGTGGCAGGCTACACCGTCGAAGTCTTTTATCCGTGATGCTTCCTGCCCGGCACGCTTCGGCGGCTCGGGCATCACTCACCCCTTCACCACACACCTCACCACCATGGCCTGTCTCGTCAGCGGCTCACTTGCCTTCGACACCATCACCAACTTCCCGGGCCGGTTTGCCGAGCAGATCATGCCGGAGCAGGTCCACATCTTGAACGTGTCGTTCCTGGTGCCCACGCTGCGCCGCGAGTTCGGCGGCTGCGCCGGCAACATCGCCTACACGTTGGCGGCCCTGGGCGGTGAAGCCGTGGTCGTGGCGGCCGTGGGCAACGATGGCGATGGCTATGTCGAGCGCTTGAAGAGCCTGGGGATCGATACGCAACAGGTGCTGAGGGTGCAGGACACCTACACCGCGCAGGCGATGATCATCACCGACGCCGACAACAACCAGATCACCGCCTTCCACCCCGGGGCGATGCAGCAGGCACACCAGATTGGCCTGCCACCGCGGGACGACATCCGCATCGCGATCATCGGGCCGGACGGTCGCGATGCCATGCTGCGCCGCGCCAAGGATCTGGCCGCGGCGAAGATCCCGTTCATCTTCGATCCGGGCCAGGGCCTGCCGATGTTCGACGGCGCCGCGCTGAAAGACTTCATCCAACAGGCCACCTGGGTCGCCGTGAACGACTACGAGGGCCGGATGCTGTGCGAGCGCACCGGCGAGACGCTGGAGAGCCTGTCGCGCTCGCACTTGAAGGGCGTGATCGTCACACTGGGCGCCGAAGGTTGCGACGTGTGGGTCCAGGGCCAGTGCCAGCGCGTGCCCGGTGTGGCCGCCGCCGAAGTGCTGGACCCCACCGGTTGCGGAGACGCTTTCCGCGGTGCACTGCTCTACGGGCTGGAGCGCGACTGGCCGCTGGTCGACTGCGTGGCCCTCGGCAACAAGATGGGCGCACTCAAGATCGCCCAGCGCGGTGGCCAGAACCACCAAGTGGATCGCGCCGCCCTCGGCTTGGCCTGAGGCCCTGACCATCCGGCGGCCCGCCCGCCGGCGTGCTCAGCGGCTGGGCGAAGGTGGCGCACCGAGGCGCTGATCCAGCCAAGCACACACCGCCGAAGCCGCCGTGTCGATGTCGAGTTGCTTGTGGCGCGCCGCCGCGCCACGACGCAACTGCACGCTACGCTTGGGCAGGCCGAGTTCCTTCGCCAACCAGGCGGCGAGCGCCACATTCGCCTGGCCGTCGATCGGCGGTGCGGCGAGCTTCAACCGCAACGCGCCCTCTTGAAGGCCGACCAATTCGGTGTGCCGCGCATTGGGCTGCACCGACACGGTCAGGATGCAGGCGTCGCTGCCAGCCGCGCGCACACACGGCCATCGAGGGGACGAATCCTCGGTCATCGAATCAGCAGTGGAGATGATGGGGCTTGTTGGCGCGAAGCCTTTGGCCTCACGACGCCGCGCCAGGGAAGGCGACAAGGCTCAAGAAAAAGCCCGGCCGAAGCCGGGCTTGTTCAGCCAGCGGGCGCGCAACGCGCCCGACTTGCTCAGGGCTTGTTGCCCGTCGGGAAGGGCCAAGCGGCCGCCGGGCTCAGTGCTGTCTTTGCCGCAGGGGCAGCAGGGGCAGCAGGGGCAGCGGGTGCGGCAGCCTTCTTGGCCGCAGCCTTCTTGGCAGCCGGCTTCTTGGCCGCAGGCTTCTTCGCTGCAGCAGCCTTTTTCGCCGGCGCGGCCTTCTTGGCAGCGGCCTTCTTCGCGACCGGCTTCTTCGCCGGTGCGGCCTTCTTCGCGACGGGCTTCTTCGCCGCCGCGGCCTTCTTGGCCGGCGCCGCCTTCTTGGCCGGTGCTGCCTTCTTCGCTGCCGCCTTCTTGGCCGGTGCCGCCTTCTTGGCCGGCGCCGCCTTCTTTGCAGCAGCCTTCTTGGCCGGTGCCGCCTTCTTGGCGGGTGCAGCCTTCTTCGCTACCGCCTTCTTGGCCGGTGCGGCCTTCTTCGCTGCAGCCTTCTTCGCCGGGGCCTTCTTCGCCACGGCCTTCTTCGCAGTTGCCATTTCAATCTCCTTGATCAAGTTGCTACAAAACACCCAGCTGCTCGAGATACAGCTCGGCGATCCACCGCTGCGGGCCACTCCTGTCTCGGTCTACAGGCCGTTTCAGGCTGCCCCCATCCGATGAATGGGGTTTCGGTGCGCCGCCTCGCTTCATGGTGGCGAAGCTGGCGTACCGAGGATCTTGATCTCTCACACTGCTGAGAATGAGGCTGCGGCCATGTCACCGGCCGTTCAGTCTCAAGCCCACATGCTTGCCTGCACGCAGGCCTGAATGCGGCGCCGGGCGGCATGGGTTGCACCGCCCGGTGTTCACGTTCAGTCCCAGCTCAATGCGCCACCGGATTGGTACTCGATGACGCGGGTTTCAAAAAAGTTGCGCTCCTTCTTCAGGTCGATCATCTCGCTCATCCACGGGAACGGGTTCTCCTCGTTCGGGAAGAGTGCGTCAAGGCCGATCTGCGTGGCGCGCCGGTTGGCGATGTAGCGCAGGTAGCCCTTGAACATCGACGCGTTCAGACCCAGCACGCCACGCGGCATGGTGTCTTCAGCGTAGCGGTATTCGAGTTCGACCGCCTTCTGGAACAGGCCCTTGATCTCGGCCTTGAATTCAGACGTCCAGAGGTGGGGGTTCTCCAGCTTGATCTGGTTGATCAGGTCGATGCCGAAATTGCAGTGCATCGACTCGTCGCGCAGGATGTACTGGTACTGCTCGGCGGCACCGGTCATCTTGTTCTGGCGGCCCAGCGCCAGGATCTGCGTGAAGCCAACGTAGAAGAACAGCCCTTCCATCAAGCAGGCGAAGACGATCAGACTCTTGAGCAGCGTCTGGTCGTTCTCGAGCGTGCCGGTCTTGAAGTGCGGGTCCATGATCGCGTCGATGAACGGGATCAGGAACTCGTCCTTGTCGCGGATGGAAGAGACCTCGTGGTACGCGTTGAAGATCTCGGACTCGTCCAGCCCGAGCGACTCCACGATGTACTGGTAGGCGTGCGTGTGGATCGCTTCTTCGAAGGCCTGACGCAGCAGGAACTGGCGGCACTCTGGCGCGGTGATGTGGCGGTAGGTGCCGAGCGTGATGTTGTTGGCCGCGAGCGAATCGGCCGTCACGAAGAAGCCGAGGTTGCGCTTGATGATGCGGCGCTCGTCTTCGGTCAGACCATTCGGGTCTTTCCAGGTCGCGATGTCACGCGACATGTTGACCTCTTGCGGCATCCAGTGGTTCGCGCAAGTGGCGAGGTACTTCTCCCACGCCCACTTGTACTTGAACGGCACCAGTTGGTTGACGTCCGTCTGGCCGTTGATGATGCGCTTGTCGGCGACGTTGACGCGGCGGTCGCTGCGCGCGACGACAGAAGCATTCGCGTTCGGCGCGATCGAAGCGGTGGATGCAGAAGCCACCACTGCCGGTGCGACGGGCGCAACTTGAAGAGGTGACGGGGTCACGGCCTGCACGTCGCGAGGTGTGGGCTCGGGCGTGAAGCGATTGGCAGGAGTCTGCGGGGCGCGAAGGTCGTCTTCCCAGACCAGCATGTGCGTGTTTCCTATGGGTCGCGATTATCGGAGTGTTGTGTTCAAACACCAAGCACTTCTTGACATTGAAGCCGCGTCGTTGTTGCAGCTGTGCATCGCTGCGCGGCACATCGGCGAGGTCGAAGAGGCATCACACCGCACTCGCTCTCGCACGCCACACACGTCGTCACGATCATGTCGACGTGTGTGCGATTGATGTGGCCGATGAGTCTCCATCGGCCTTCACTTCAACTCACTGACAAGCCTCGCAGGTCGGGTCGTCGACACCGCAGAACTTGATGTCGGTGGCAGGCTGCGCAGCGAGCATCGACTGCGCCTGCGCGGCCACCGCATCGAGTGCCGACATGCTGGCACCGCCGGTCATCCCGCCGCTGCTCGGCACCGAGTTCAGCTGCCCCGCCGTGACGGTGGACTTCTCTGCGTGCGTGGCACCCACGGTGCGCAGGTAGTAGGTGGTCTTCAGCCCACGCACCCAGGCCAGCTTGTAGGTGTCGTCGAGCTTTTTGCCCGAGGCGCCGGCGATGTAGATGTTGAGCGACTGGGCCTGGTCGATCCACTTCTGGCGACGCGCGGCGGCCTCGACCAGCCACTGCGCCTCGACCTCGAACGCGGTCGCGTACAGGGCCTTGAGTTCCTCCGGCACACGGTCGATGCGGCGCAGCGAACCGTCGTAGTGCTTGAGGTCCATCACCATGACGCTGTCCCAAAGGCCCAGCTTCTTCAGGTCACGCACGAGGTACTCGTTGACGACCGTGAACTCGCCCGACAGGTTGGACTTGACCGACAGGTTGCCGAAGCACGGCTCGATCGAGGCATCGACGCCAATGATGTTGGAGATCGTGGCGGTCGGCGCGATCGCCACGCAGTTGCTGTTGCGCATGCCATGGGCGGCGATGCGCTGACGCAGCGCGTCCCAATCCATCGTCACGCTGCGGTCGACCTCGACGTAGCCGCCGCGCTGTTCGGCCAGCAGGTTCAGCGAGTCGATCGGCAGGATGCCGCGGTCCCACAGCGAGCCGCGGTAGGTCGAGTAGCGGCCACGCTCGGCGGCCAGGTCGGTCGACGCCCAGTAGGCGTAGTAGCACAGCGCCTCCATCGACCGATCGGCAAACTCAACCGCCTCGGGGCTGGCATAGGGCGTGCGCAGTTGATAAAGCGCGTCCTGGAAGCCCATCACCCCCAGGCCGACCGGGCGGTGACGCAGGTTCGAATCGCGCGCCTTCTTGACCGCGTAGTAGTTGATGTCGATCACGTTGTCGAGCATGCGCATCGCCGTCGACACGGTCTTCTTCAGCTTGGCGTGGTCGATCTGCTTGCCGTCCGGGCCGTCGGTCAGGTGCTGGGCCAGGTTGACCGAGCCGAGGTTGCACACCGCGATCTCGTCCGGGCCGGTGTTCAGCGTGATCTCGGTGCACAGGTTCGACGAATGCACCACGCCCACGTGCTGCTGCGGCGAGCGCACGTTGCAGGCGTCCTTGAAGGTGATCCAGGGGTGCCCGGTCTCGAACAGCATCGAGAGCATCTTGCGCCACAGGTCTTTCGCCGGCATGCGCTTGAACAGCTTGATCTCGCCCCGGTCGACCTTGGCTTCGTAAGCGGTGTAGGCCTTCTCGAACTCGGCGCCGATCTTGTCGTGCAGATCGGGGCAGGTGGAGGGCGAGAACAGCGTCCATTCGCCGCCCTCCATCACGCGCCGCATGAACAGATCCGGAATCCAGTTCGCGGTGTTCATGTCGTGCGTGCGGCGCCGGTCGTCGCCGGTGTTCTTGCGCAGCTCGAGAAACTCCTCGATGTCCAGGTGCCAGGTCTCCAGGTACGCGCAGACCGCCCCCTTGCGCTTGCCGCCCTGGTTCACGGCAACGGCCGTGTCGTTGACGACCTTCAGGAACGGCACGACCCCCTGGCTCTTGCCATTGGTGCCCTTGATGTACGAGCCGAGCGCCCGGACGTTTGTCCAGTCGTTGCCCAGGCCGCCCGCGAACTTCGACAGCAGCGCGTTTTCCTTCAGCGCTTCATAGATGCCGTCCAGATCGTCTGCGACCGTCGTCAGGTAGCAGCTCGACAGCTGCGAACGGCGGGTGCCCGCGTTGAACAGTGTCGGCGTGGACGACATGAAGTCGAACGTCGACAGCACGTTGTAGAACTCGATCGCGCGGGTTTCGCGGTCGATCTCGTTCAGCGCCAGGCCCATCGCCACACGCATGAAGAACGCCTGGGGCATTTCGATGCGGGTGTCGTTGATGTGCAGGAAGTAGCGGTCGTAGAGCGTCTGCAGCCCGAGGTAGTCGAACTGCAGGTCACGGTCGGCGTTCAGTGCAGCGCCGAGCTTGGCCAGATCGAACTGCAGCAGCTTTTCATCCAGCAGCTCGGCCTCGACGCCCTTCTTGATGAACTTGGGGAAGTACTCCGCGTAGCGCTCATGCATCTCGGCTTGGGTGGTCTCCCGGCCGATGATCTCGCGGCGGATCGTGTGCAGCAGCAGTCGCGCCGTGGCACGGGTGTAGGCAGGCTCCTGCTCGATCAACGTGCGGGCAGCCAGGATGGCCGCCTTGTAGACCTCATCGATCGGCACGCCGTCGTACAGATTGCGACGGGTTTCGTTGAGGATCGGTTCGGGACGGACGTCTTCGCCCAGGCCCGCGCAGGCCGACTCGATCAATGCCTTCAGGTTGGCATCATCCAAGGGAACGCGCTGCCCGCCGTCGAGCACGTACAGGACATGCGCCGGTGCCGCCACGGCCGCCGACGGTGCCTGCTTGGCGCGCTCTTGCGCACGACGCTCGCGGTATAGCACGTAGGCACGGGCCACCTCATGGTGACCGCCACGCATCAGGCCCAGCTCGACCTGATCCTGCACATCCTCGATGTGGAATGTGCCGCCACCCGGACGCGACCGCAGCAGCGCCCGCACCACAGCCTCGGTCAACGCGTCGACGGTCTCGCGCACGCTGGCAGACGCGGCACCCTGCGTGCCGTGCACGGCGAGGAACGCCTTCATCAGCGCGACAGCGATCTTGTTCGGCTCAAAGGCAACGACCGCGCCGTTGCGACGGATCGTCTGGTAGCCCGCGTAGGCATTCGGCTGACCGCCCGCGGCAGCGGGTGCGGTGGTCGGACGCGCCAGGACGGCTGCGTCGGTGCTGGTCGGAGCAACGGCTTGCATGGGATCCCCTTGTTGGAATGTGTGGCGGTGAATATGCGGACCTTAAACCCGTGCCGGCCAAACCCCTGCCAAGCCGGCGACGGAAACGTCTCATGTCTGCGCCGATTCAGCCTGTTCAGGCTGGGCGGCTGCGCGACACGAGGTTCATCGTCGTCGGAGCTTGCGACCCCGAACAGGCGGGGTGCAGAGATGGGCCGGCATCTGTGACGGTTGTGCCACTCGCTCGCCAGAGCGGGTGTTCGACAAGCCGAACGAGACAGACATGGGCTTTTGGGAGTGCCGAGAGGTTAGCACGAAAGCACACTATAGCTAGTGGCCCAGAGGGTCACAAGCGCTACCTATAGCGTGGCGTGGAATGACTAACCCTCTTGACGATCGACCCCGTTGATGATCTTCGCGGGCCTATACCTCGGGCATTTCAAACTGATGACAGCAGCAGCCCGCGTGGTTTCGCGGTCGCCTTTCGGCGAGCCCCTGTTCATGCGGCTCGCGCCGCGAAATCGCCGTGCAACCCGCGCCAAATCTGGCGTCGCAGGCTCACCCCGGCAGGGCCGGAAATCGCTCCGCACTCCAGCGCAAGCGCTTGCGCAGGTCGTGCCAATCGAAGCCAGGGCCCGGATCACGTTTGCGACCGGGGGCCACGTGTTCGTGTCCCGCCACATCCACGCGACCGTACCTTTTTTGCAGGACACGAAGCAGCGTCGCCAAGCGGTCGTATTGGACCGTCTCGAACCGATCGCCCTCCAAGCCTTCGAGCTCGATGCCGATCGAGTAGTCGTTGCACTGCGCACGGCCGCGCCAGCTCGACACGCCGGCATGCCACGCGCGTTCGTCGCACGAGACGAATTGCCAGAGCGCCCCATCGCGCCGGAGGAAGAAGTGGGCCGACACCTGCAGCCCGCGCAAGTCGGCGAACGCGGGATGGGCATCGGGATCCAGCGTGTTGGTGAACAGGCGCGCCACCGCATCACCCCCGTATTCGCCCGGCGGCAGGCTGATCGAGTGCAACACCACGAGCGAGACCTCGGCCCCCGCAGGGCGCGGCCCGAAGTTCGGCGAGGCCATGGCCCGGGCGCCGCGCCACCATCCGTCACGCCAGGTGCTCACACCCGGCTCCAGCAATGGGCCGAAGGCGGCCGGATCACGCCGCCTCGCCGCCGGGGCTGTCGCCGCCCTCGGTGATACCCAGCCGGGCCATGCGATAGCGCATCTGCCGCAGCGACAGTCCGAGCCTCGCGCCCGCCGCCGTGCGGTTGAAGCCATGTTGCTCCAGCGCCTTCACCAGGATCGCGCGCTCCACTTCGTCGAGATGGCTCGCCAGATCGGTGGGCAATGGCGGGCCTCCGTCGATCGGGGTTTCGACCGCGGCCGGCGGCGAATAGGATTCCGCATTCAAGCCGCCGGCCTCGGTGTCGCCGCCCGCATCCTGCAGCACCGCCTCGGGCAAGCCGAGATCCTGCGCGTCAATCACATCACCCGGCGATAGCGCCACGGCGCGGTGCAGCAGGTTCTCCAGCTCGCGCACATTGCCGGGGAAGGGGTAGTGGGACAGGCGCTCTTGTGCCGCCGCCGTCAGGCGCGGGGCCGGGGTCACGCCCGCATCGCGGGCGATGCGCTCCAGTAGCGCCTGGCTGATCGAAGGCACGTCGTCGCGGCGTTCACGCAAGGGCGGCACCCCGATGCGGATCACGTTGAGGCGATAGAACAGGTCTTGCCGGAAACGCCCTGCAGCGACTTCCGACACCAGGTCTTTGTGCGTCGCGCTCACGATGCGCACGTTGAGTGGCACCTCGTTGACGGCGCCCACCGGCCGGACCGCCCGCTCCTGGATGACCCGCAGCAGCTTGCTCTGCATCGCCAGGGGCAGGTCGCCGATCTCGTCAAGGAACAAGGTGCCGCCATGCGCCGCCTGGAAGAAGCCAGCGCGGTCTTCGGTGGCGCCCGTGAACGCCCCCTTCCGGTAGCCGAAGAATTCGGCTTCGAGCAGGTTCTCGGGGATCGCGCCGCAGTTGACGGCCACGAAGGGCTGCCCCGCGCGAGCGCTGACTTCATGGATGGCACGCGCGACCAGCTCCTTGCCGGTGCCGGACTCCCCTTGCACCAGTGCAGGCGCCATGCTGCGCGCGACCTTCTCGATCAGCTCGCGCACGTGGCGCATCGCTTCCGATGTGCCCACCAGGCGCGCCAGCGGTGCCGCAGGCGCCGGCATGCCGGGCCGCGGCGCCGCCACCGGGGCGGTACGCCCCATGGCACTCGCAACCACGGCCCTGAACTGCCGCAAGTCGACGGGCTTGGTCAGGTAGTCGAACGCCCCAGCCTTCAACGCCTCGACGGCGTTCTCTGCCGAACCATAGGCGGTGATCACGATCACCTTCTCGGTCCGCTTCGCCTGATCCAGACGGTGCATCAGTTCGAGGCCCGAGCCGTCTGGCAGACGCATGTCGCTGATCACGAGGCGAAACACCCGGTCCTGCAAGCGGGCCCAGGCCTCTGCGACCGTCGCGGCCGTCTCGACCTCATGGCCTTCGCGCAGCAGCGTCAACTCATACAGCGTGAGCAGGTCGGGCTCGTCGTCAACGACCAGCACACCGCCTGCAGCAAACGATTCGGTCATAGGTGAAGTCTTCCTTCGGCGGTCACCGCATCGCGCTGCATCACCACCTGGAACAGATTGGAATGGCGCTCATCCGGCCGGCGCAGGTAATCGATGCTGGCGCCGTGCCGCCCGCACAGCTCACGACAAATGTAGAGGCCCAGGCCCGTTCCGCGGCTGCGCGTCGAATGGAAAGGCTCGAAAAGGTGCGGTTCTACCTCAGGGCGGATGGGCTCGCCATCGCTCGCCACCGCCAGGCGGACGAACGGACCATCGAGCGGCTCGAGGATGACCAGCACCGAGCCGGGTCGATCGGAGGAGTGACGCAGCCCGTTCTCGAGCAGGTTCACCAGGACACGGCGCAGGTGGTCCGGATCGAAGATGGCGCCCAAGGGCTCTTTGGGCAACAGCACGCGAAGACGGCTGTCGCTGCCCAGCGCCAGATTCTCGGTACGCGCCCATTCGGCGCAAATGGCGGCGACCTCCGCTGTGACGTCGATCGTCCTCGACGGCGAATGGCCCCCCGGGGCGGCCTCCATCACGTCATCGACGATGCGCCGAAGTCGCTCGACGTTGTCAGCGACGATCCGGACCAGGCGCTGTTGATCGGGCCGCAGGACATCTTCTTGCAACAGGGCATTGGCCTGCGACACCGCCGCCAGCGGATTGCGAATCTCGTGCGCGATGCCCGCCGAGATGCGCCCCATGGCCACCAGGCGCTCTTCCCGCTGCCGGGCCAGCACGGTGCGCAGCTCTTCCATGAACAGCACCAGCATTTCATCGCTGCGTTGCCCACCGGTGGGCGCGGCGCCATGGCCCAGGCGCGCTCCGCGGGTGAAGCGTGCACGAACGCGCAGCGAGCGAGGCGACTCATCGGCATAGGCCACCGTCAGGTCCATGCCAGCCGCCGGCCACTGGTTCGTCTGGTAGGCGCCAGCCACCGCCTCCTGCAGCCGCCCCCAGCCGGGCTGGCTGGCGAGCGAGAACGGGGCGGGCGGGCACGCACCACGCTCGGACAGCAGGGCCCGTGCCGCCGGATTGGCCGCACGCACCCGACCGCGTCGATCCACCACCAGCACGCCGTCGCTCATCTCATCAATGACGAGCCGATTCAGCTCGGCCTGCTGCCTGGCCAGTTCGAGGCTGCCTCGCGCGGTGCGCTCTTCGCGAGCCAGCCGCGCGGCCATCTGGCCCGCGACCAGCACGATGACGAACAAGCCCATGCCGGCCAAGCCGGCCTGGGACAACAGCACCGTGAGGTTGCCGCCATCCATTGCGCGATGCCACGCCGCCGCCATCAGCAACAGGCTCGCCGCGGCGGCGGTGGCCAATGCCGGTACCCGGGCACTGAGCACGCCGGCCATCAGCACCGGCAGGACCAGCAGTGCCGCGTGGTTCAGCGTGGCGGTGGGGGCCACCCAGTGCATGGCGCTGAAGGCCAGCAGGTCCACCCCCACCGTCATCCACCAGCGAATGCGCCGGCGGCCGATTCCGAGCGAGCGGGTGTCGCCGGCCGTCCACAGCCGCAAGACCATCGACTGCAGCGCGTAGGCACCGCACAGCCCCAAGAGCAGGCTCGGCCCACCGCCGCTGAACAGGTCGATCGCCAGCTGGGCCAGCGCCAACGCCAACCCCAGTGAAGCCCGCGCCGTCAGGTAGGTGCGATAGACACGCTGGTGTGCGCTGTCGTCGGCATGGATCAGCCGGCGGGCCTGCCGAGAGAGGAAGCTGCTGTCATCGGTGCGGCCGTCGGATTGCTCGGCCAATCGAGGATCGATGGTCGAGCTGTCCTCCAACGCCGACGATTCACCGAAGCCCAGCACCTCCAGCCACGATTCACTGGCACCGGTGGTGGTGGCGTCAGGGGGGCGGCGGCGGGCGCGTTCTTTCTGCGCCATCAGCGGCCTTTCAAGAGGTGGGGCCCAGCCGGCGGTGCTCGGCGCTGCAGAAAGACCGTCCGCCTTCACCCTCGATGGCGTCCGCGGCCGGCAGATGCAGGCCGCAGTGGGCGCAGGCCACCATCGGCTGCGCTTGCTTGGGCCGCGGCTTGCCCGCCGGTCGGCCATCGCGCGCCGCGCCGCCGCCTCGGCCCTTGCCGAACCACCACATCAGCGCCAGGACGACGATGCCCAGCGTCAACAGCCACTTGATCATGCTGGCGGCCGCTGAAGCACGACCTCGTAGACAAACCGCGTGCCCGCGTAAGCAAGCAGCAACAAAAGCGAGCCGGCGTAAAGCCAGCGCGTGGCCTGGCGCCCGCGCCATCCGCGGCCCCATCGGCCCGCGATCAAGGCAGCAAAGGTCGCCCAGCCCAACACCGACAGCACGCTCTTGCGATCCCATCGCCATTGCGATTCGGACTGCAGGCCGAGCCACAAGGCCAAGGTCAGCACCACGAAGCCCGCCTCCACAAAACGAAAGGTGAGGCGCTCGAGCGTGAGCAGGGGCAATCCAGCACCCGCGCCGATCGTGCCCGAGCCCCCGGGAGATCCGCGATGCCGCAGGCGCTTGTCGGCGGTGTCGAGCAGCACGGCGTGCAGCACCGCCGCACCGAACAAGCCATACGAGGTGATGCCCAATACCCAATGCAACGGCGCCCAACGCGAGTGCGCGATCGCGCGCACCTCACCCGGGAATACCCAGGCCAGCAACACGGCCATGGCGCCCGCCACAGCCAACGCGCGCCGCGCCATCGCCACAGGAAGAAAGCGGCTCTCGACCCCGTGCACGGCCAACACCAGCCACACCGTGAACGACAACACCGGGGCAAACCCCAGGCGCAAGCCTTCACCGTCGCCAGCCCACACACCAGCGCCGCTCAGCAGCACGATCGCATGCATCACCCAGGCGGCGAACAGCAGGTGAACCGGCCAGCGACGGTCCGACGCGCCAGGCAGCAACGCCCCCATGTAGCACAGCATGGCCGCCACAGCGAGGAGCACTGCAGGGTCAGCGGATAAAATCATGGCCACAGTTTACCGGCGCGTCGTGGGCCCGCCGCTTCCCAAACGGCCCTTTCAACGACGCCCCACTCCAATGGCATCCACCCTCACCGACCGACTGTCGCGCCTGGTCAAGACCATGCGCGGCCAGGCCCGCATCACCGAGTCCAACGTGCAGGACATGCTGCGCGAGGTGCGCATGGCCCTGCTCGAAGCCGACGTGGCATTGCCTGTCGTGCGCGACTTCATCAATCGCGTGAAGGACAAGGCGCTGGGCCAGGAGGTGATCGGCTCGCTGAACCCCGGGCAGGTGCTGGTCTCGATCGTCCACAAGGAACTCGCGGCCACGATGGGCGAGGGCGTGGCTGATCTGAACCTGGCCACACAGCCCCCGGCGGTGATCCTGATGGCGGGCCTGCAGGGCGCCGGCAAGACGACGACCACCGCCAAGCTCGCCAAGCACCTGATCGAGAAACGCAAGAAGAAGGTGCTGACGGTTTCGGCCGACGTGTACCGCCCTGCGGCAATCGAACAATTGAAGACGGTGACGCGGCAAGCCGGTGGCGAGTGGTTCGCATCGACGCCCGACCAGAAGCCGCGCGACATCGCACTGGCGGCGCTCGACCATGCCAAGCGTCACTACTTCGACGTGCTGCTGGTCGACACTGCGGGCCGCCTGGCGATCGACGAAGCCCTGATGGCCGAGATCCGCGACCTGCACGCGGCGATCAAGCCGGTCGAGACCCTGTTCGTGGTGGATGCGATGCAGGGCCAGGATGCGATCAACACCGCCAAAGCCTTCAAGGACGCGCTGCCCCTGACCGGCATCGTGCTCACCAAGCTCGATGGCGACTCGCGTGGCGGCGCCGCCATGTCGGTGCGACAGATCACCGGTGCCCCCATCAAGTTCGCCGGCGTTTCCGAGAAGATCGACGGCCTTGAAGTGTTCGACGCCGACCGCCATGCCGGTCGCGTGCTGGGCATGGGCGACATCGTCGCGCTGGTCGAAGAGGTTCAGAAGGGTGTCGACCTCGAGGCCGCCAAGAAGCTGGCCGACAAGGTCAAGTCGGGCGACGGCTTCGATCTCAACGACTTCCTGTCGCAGATCAGCCAGATGAAGAAGATGGGTGGCCTGGGCAGCCTGATGGACAAGCTGCCCACGCAGCTCGCAGCCAAGGCCGGCCAGGCGGACATGGACCGCGCAGAGCGCGACATGAAGCGCATGGAAGGCGTGCTCAACGCGATGACCGCGAAGGAGCGCAGGCAACCATCGCTGCTGCTGGACGGCAAGAGCAAGGCCAGTCGCAAACGTCGCATCGCTCAGGGTGCGGGCGTGCAAATCCAGGACGTCAATCGTCTGCTCAACCAATTCGAGCAGATGCAGACGATGATGAAGAAGATGAAGGGCGGCGGCCTCATGAAGATGATGAAGCGCATGGGCGGCATGAAAGGCATGGGCGGCCTGGGTGGTCTCGGCGGGCCGCGCTGACGCCTCACCCCACACAACACGAGGTAGGCTCAGATGTACTTGTTGATCGGAATCCTGCTGGCCGTGTTGACGGTGGGCGGCGCCGCGTTCCTGCTGTGGCAAAAGCAGCGTGAAGCCCAGGCCAAGGTGGCCAAGCAACGCACCGTCGAGGCCCGCGACACGGTGGCCGACTGGCCACCCACGGCCACGCGCATCATGAGCGTGCCCGAACGCAAGGCCTACGAGAGCTTGTTGAAGGCCCTGCCGGACAACCTCATCCTGGCCCAGGTGCCACTGTCGCGCTTCATGCGCGTGCCCACGCGCTACTCGTATGGCGAGTGGCTGAGCCGCGTCGGCCAGCTCAGCGCCGACCTGCTCGTGTGCGACGCCTCGACCCAGGTGCTGGCCGTCATCGAGATCCGCGGTGCTGAAGAAAGCCCTCGCAGCGTGCAACGGCACAACCGCATGGTGCGTGTGCTGAAGGCGGCGGGCATCCAGGTGCTGGTCTGGCCCGACAACGCCATCCCCACGCCGACCGCAGCGCGCCACGCCCTGTTTCCCCACGAGGCGCAGAAAGCCCGCGAGGATCGGGCCGCCATGGTCGCGCGGGCCGATCGCTCCGCCGCCGAGCCGATTCCTGTGGCGGAAGTGCAAGAGCTGGACGAGCCGCGTGAGCCGCCGCCCACCACCTGGTTCAACGACCTGGAAGGCCCCAACCGCGCCCCGGCACGGGAAGGCTAGTGCAGTGTTCGACGCTATGCGGAACATCAAACCGTGCCTTTGGCCGCCTGGCGTCGTTGCAAATCCTCGCGATGCCACCGGGCATCACTGTGGTTTGCGCCTCGCCACCCGGCCAAACCCATCGGTTTTATTCAGTTCCGCCTAGCATCAAACACTGCACTGGCGGCAAGCCGCGTGCTGCCATGACGCGGCAGCGGCTCGCTTGTTGTTTCAGCCCAGCAGCGCCTGCGCGAATTCGCGCGCATTGAAGGTCTGCAGGTCTTCCAGCTTCTCGCCCACCCCGATGAAGTAGACCGGGATCGGCCGTTCCCGTGCGATCGCCGCCAGCACGCCGCCCTTGGCTGTGCCATCGAGCTTGGTGACGATGAGGCCCGTCAGTTGCAGCGCATCGTCGAACGCCTTGACCTGCGCCAGGGCGTTCTGTCCGGTGTTGCCGTCCACGACCAGCAACACCTCGTGCGGTGCCGTCCCTTCAGCCTTGTTGATGGTGCGTCGGATCTTCTTCAGCTCTTCCATCAGGTGCAACTGGGTCGGCAGCCGGCCTGCTGTATCGGCGATGACCACATCGGCGCCACGCGATTTGCCGGCAACGACCGCATCGAAGGTCACGGCGGCCGGATCACCGCCTTCCTGGCTGATGATCTGCACCTGGTTTCGATCGGCCCAGATGGCCAACTGCTCTCGGGCGGCGGCTCGGAACGTGTCGGCCGCCGCCAACAACACCTTCTGTTCGGAATCCGCGAGATGCCGCGTCAGCTTGCCGATGCTGGTCGTTTTGCCCGCGCCGTTGACGCCCACCACCATCATCACCGTGGGCTGGTGCTCACCCACCACCAATGAACGCTGCAAGGGCGCGAGGAGGTCGGTCAGGGCGTCGGCCAGCAACGCGCGCACATCGGCCGGGTTCTCGGCCTTGCGCTCTTTGACCCGACGCTTCAGGTCAGCGAGCAACTGCTCGGTGGCCTTCACGCCCGCATCGGCCATCAACAAGGCCGCTTCGAGCTCTTCGTACAACGCCTCATCAATGCGCGTGCCGGTGAAGACCTGGGCGATGCTCGACCCGGTCTTGGCCAGCCCCTGGCGCAAACGGCTGAGCCAACCTGCGCGCTCAGGCGCGGGTGCTGGTGCAGGTGCCGCGGGGGCCGCCTGAGCCGCCAGCGGCGCCGGGGCGGGCGTCCGAACCGGCGCCGCGGCAGGCGCTGACACCGCGGGCGCCGGCGCCGCCGCGATGGGCACGGGCGCACCGACTGCGCTAGCCGCCGGCGGCGCTGCAGGCGCAGCCGGGGTTGCCGGGGCTGTTGGGACAGGCACTGGCGCGGAAGCAACAGTGGCCGGGCCCGCAGCCGGCGCGGCGGTCACCGGTGGGCTGGGCGGTGCCAGCACCGTTGGCGCCGGCGCTTCGATCGCCGGCGGCGTGGGGGCGACCGCCGGCTCAGGAGGGGCGGCCACCGGGGTGGGTGCGGAGAAATCGCGCAGGTCCACCGGCGCCGGGGCGCCCGGTGCGGGCGGAGGCGGTGCGGCTTTTTTCTTGAAGAAACTGAACATTCGTGGGCAATGCGAAGCAACTTCGACGAGGGTACTTGGCCCGCATCGCATTCGCTGTATATAATCGAGGGCTTGAGGCGCTTTAGCTCAGTCGGTTAGAGCGACGGAATCATAATCCGCAGGTCCGGGGTTCGAATCCCTGAAGCGCCACCAAATCTTCTACCCCTTGCAGATCTCTGGTTTGCAAGGGGTTTTTCGTTCCAGCTGGTAGCGTGTGCACCCGCGCCGACGCCCTTTTCGGGCGCCCGGGCCGGTCAACCGTGGGCTGCGCGGCATGGCCAGAGGCCCCGCCCGTCCCGGTTGATGCCGCAGCTCCCTCACTGGAACGTTCATGCCCCACCACTCGCCCGCTCTAGAAGCTCGCCTTGAGGCGCGGCTCGTCTGGCTGCACGAAGCTGCGGCGTCGCCTCTTCTCGCGCTGCTGGGCCACAGCCGGGTCGGGGAGGGCCCCACCTGATGAGCGGCGTCCTCAGAATTGCATCCATTCCCGGAGACGGCATCGGCCGCGAGGTGATGCCCGAGGGCTTGCGGGTGCTCGACGCGGCGTCGCGCCGGTTCGGGTTCCAGCTCCAGATCACGCCCATCGAATGGGCCAGCTGCGACTACTACCTTCAGCACGGCACGATGATGCCGGCCGATTGGAAGACGCAGCTGGCGGACCTCGACGCGCTGTATTTCGGCGCCGTGGGGTGGCCCGCCACCGTGCCCGACCACATCTCGCTGTGGGGCTCGCTGCTGAAGTTCCGCCGCGAGTTCGACCAGTACATCAACCTCCGCCCCGTGCGCCTGTTCAAGGGCGTGCCCTGCCCTCTGGTCGATCAACGGGGCCAGCCACGCCAGCCCGGAGACATCGACTTTCTCGTGGTCAGAGAGAACACCGAGGGTGAGTACACCAAGCTGGGAGGCATCCTGTTCGAAGGCACCGACCGCGAGCTGGTGATCCAGGAGTCGGTCTTCACCCGGCTGGGCACCGATCGGGTGCTGCGCTACGCCTTCGAGTTGGCACAACGGCGCGCTCGCCGCCATGTGACGCTGGCCACCAAGAGCAACGGCATCGCCATCAGCATGCCCTGGTGGGATGCTCGCGCCGACGCGATGCAGGCCCAGTTTCCCGAGGTCTCCCTCGACAAGCAGCACATCGACATCCTCACGGCGCGCTTTGTGCTGCAACCCAACCGCTTCGATGTGGTGGTGGCCAGCAACCTCTTTGGTGACATCCTCTCGGATCTGGGCCCTGCCTGCACCGGCACCATCGGCCTGGCGCCATCGGCCAACCTGAATCCCGAGCGCCGCTTCCCGTCGCTGTTCGAACCGGTGCACGGATCGGCACCCGACATCCATGGGCGCAACATCGCCAACCCCGTGGCGATGATCTGGTCAGGCGCGTTGATGCTGGACTTTCTCGGCCAGCGCGCGGCGCACGACGCCATCGTGCAAGCCATCGAACAGGTGCTCGCTTCCGGGCCGCACACACCCGACCTTGGCGGTACGGCCAGCACCACCGAGATGGGCGAAGCCATCGCCCGCCTGGTGGCGTGAGCGTGCGACCCCACCCCCTCATTTCTTCATCGCGCCCGTGACGGGCGAAACGCCATGAGCGCCTACAGCACTGAGAAGGTCACCCACGTCCACCACTGGAACGAGTCGCTGTTCACCTTCCAGTGCACGCGCGATCCGGCCTTGCGTTTCGACAGCGGTCAATTCGTGATGATCGGCCTGATGGTCGACGACAAGCCGCTGATGCGGGCTTACAGCGTGGCCAGCGCGCACTACGAAGAACACCTCGAGTTCTTCAGCATCAAGGTCCCCAACGGCCCGCTCACCTCCCGGCTGCAACACCTGCGCAAGGGTGACTCGGTGCTGGTCGGCCGAAAGGCCCACGGCACCTTGCTGCTGCACGATCTGCTGCCGGGCCGGCACCTCTACCTCTTTGGCACCGGCACCGGGCTGGCCCCTTTCCTCAGCGTGATCAAGGATCCGCTCGTGTACGAGCGCTTCGAAAAGGTCGTGCTCATCCACGGCGTGCGCACGAAGAGCGAACTGGCGTACGCCCAGATGATCGAGGAAGAGCTGCCGGGCCATGAATTCTTCGGCGAAGACGTGCGGCAAAAGCTCATCTACTACCCGACCGTGACCCGCGAGCCGTTTCGCAACCAGGGCCGTTTGACGGACCTCATGCACAGCAACAAGCTGTTCGACGACATCGACTTGCCCCCGCTCAGCCGCGAGGCCGATCGCGCCATGATCTGCGGCAGCCCGAGCATGCTGAAGGACACCTGCGCCTTGCTCGACGAGTACGGGCTGCAAGTCTCACCGCGGCTGGGTGAGCCCGGCGACTATGTGTTCGAACGCGCCTTCGTAGAGCGGTGACACGCACGCCTGGTAACGGGGCCTTTCAATCTCTTCCAAATACAACGGTCAAAAAGCGTCATTGCGAGGGTGAACCCGCTGAGGGCCACCACGCGCCGCTCTTAGATTGCCGATGCCGCACCGTGCTCTGCCGTGCGGCATCCATCAACGACATTGTCTTTTCGGAGGACTCATGACACCAGCATTCAAGTGGACCGTTCCCGCCTTGGCCGCGCTGGTCTGCGCTGCCGCATCCGCCGGCCCGCTCGACCGGCTTGACGTTCGGCTGAGTGCCGCCAGCCCGGTGCTGC
Organism: Ideonella lacteola; assembly: GCF_038066555.1. NCBI lineage: Bacteria > Pseudomonadati > Pseudomonadota > Betaproteobacteria > Burkholderiales > Sphaerotilaceae > Ideonella > Ideonella lacteola. The sequence goes on from NZ_JBBUTG010000007.1 coordinate 161,799, forward strand.
AAGGCGATGTCAGCGTGGCGGTCGACGTGACGATCACCAACGTGTCCGGCCATGCGGTGAAGGTGCTCAAGCGCCACCTGCCCGACGAGGCGCTGCACTCGCCGCTGTTCAAGATCACCAAGGAAGACGGCAGCGCCGCTCGCTATGTGGGCCCGCTGGCCAAGTGGGGCACGCCCACTGAAGCCGACTACGTTCGCCTGCCTGCCGGTGCCACGCACACCTACCGGGTCGACCTGTCGGAGCGCTACGCGTTGGGCAACGGTCGCCACGAGGTTCGCTTCGTAGGCCGCCAAGGCAGCGGTCACGAGGAGGCCACCTACGCCGATTCGTCCGCCCTCACGCTGTGGATGTCGGGCCGCAGCGAGCGGGCCGCCGCGCCGGCGTTCGCGAGCGAAGGCACCGCGGCCAACATCAGCTTCACCGGGGGCTGCACCGCCTCGGAAGAATCGACGCTGACCAGCGCCGTGGACGCCGCCATCGAGTACTCCACCGCATCGAAGGGCTACCTGAACGGCACGGCCTCGGGCACGCAGCGCTATGTCGAGTGGTTCGGCAAGTTCACGCAAAAACGCTGGGACAAGGTCGAGAAGCATTTCAACAAGATCGACGCCGCGTTCAAGACCAAGCCGCTCACGCTCGACTGCTCTTGCACCAGCTCGGCCTACGCCTACGTCTACCCGGACCAGCCGTACAAGATCTACCTCTGCAACGCCTTCTGGTCGGCCCCGATGAAGGGCACCGATTCGAAGGGCGGCACGCTGATCCACGAAATGTCGCACTTCACCGTGGTGGCAGGCACTGACGACAACGCCTACGGCCAATCCGCCTGCCGTCAATTGGCAGACAACAACCCGAAGGCGGCCACCGAGAACGCGGACAGCCACGAGTACTTCGCCGAGAACAACCCGCAGCTGCCCTGACGCTTCCGACGGCGCGGCACCTGCCGCGCCGATCGGCCTCAGGCTGGGGCGCGCCGGGCCTGCGGCCCCTCCCCGGCGCGTGCGCCGCTGCCCACGCGCCGCGCGCACCTCGCCCCCCACTTCCCGCACGAATGACGCGTGCCTTCGCGTCGATCCAGCCGCAGCGACGGGGCGCCGCGGCGGGCCGAGCCTTGCCATCCCCGCATTGAGGAGACACCATGATTCGACACGCCAAGTTGGCAGCCCCCTGGCTTGCCTTGTACGCCGCCACCAGCGCCCTGGCGGCGCCCCAACCCGTCGACGTGCGGCTGAGCGCCGCCCAACCGGTGCTGCAGGGCGATGTCAGCGTCGGCGTGGAGGTGACCGTCACGAACACCTCCGACCGCGCCGTCAAGATCCTGAAGTCGCAGTTGCCGTCGCAGCATCTGCAGGGGCCTTTGTTTCGGGTCATCAAGGAAGACGGCTCGCCGGCCCCTTACATCGGCCCCCTGGTCAAGCGCGCCGCGCCTCGAGCCGAAGACTATGTGCGCCTGGAAGCGGGCGCGGCACTCACCTACCACGTCGACCTGACGCGCCACTACGAGCTGGGCAACGGCCGCTACACAGTCGAATACCTGGCGCGCAACCGCCACGCCGACGAGGCCACGCTCACGTCGTCAGCACCACTGGCACTGTGGACTTCGGGCCGCAGCATGCCGGCAGAAACCGTCGCGCTCGCCCAACCCGAAGCGGCGGACATCACCTACACCGGCGGCTGCACCTCCACCGAGAAGAAGAAGCTGGTGAAGGCCGTCAACGTCGCCACCAACTACGCCACCGAATCCAACGCCTACCTGGCCGGCACGCCGTCTGGCACCCAGCGCTATGTCAAGTGGTTCGGCGCTTTCAGCGCCAGCCGCTGGAACACGGTCCACACGCACTTCACCAATGAAGAGAACGCGTTCAAGACCAAGCCGCTGACGCTCGACTGCTCGTGCAACGACAAAGGCGTCTACGCCTACGTCTACGCCAACCAGCCCTACAAGATCTACTTGTGCGGTGCGTTCTGGAGCGCTCCGATGAAGGGCACCGATTCGAAGGGCGGCACGCTGGTGCACGAGATGTCCCACTTCACCGTGGTGGCCGGTACCGGCGACTGGGCCTACGGGCAGGCGGCGGCGGCCAACCTGGCCAAGAGCAATCCGGACAAGGCGGTCGACAACGCCGACAGCCACGAGTACTTCGCCGAAAACAACCCCAGCCTGCCCTGAGCGGGCCGGCCGCCCCGCCCGCGTGGTGTGCACGCCAGCGGGGCACCGCTGCCTTGTCGGGGTGCGCGCAAGGCACCGAATGGCAGCATGCTTGCCATTTTCTCTGGAAGAACAAGATCAAGATTCATCAAGAGCAGGGGTCCACCCGATGCACCGTCATCGATGAGGACTCCGAGACTGCGTCCGCCGCGGCTTACAAGGCCAAGGCAGTGAGTGAGTCCAACGATCAAACCTCTTCTGGAGAATCCATGATTCGATTTGCAAGAAGGACAGCCCCCGCATTGGTCCTCCTGGCTGGCAGCAGCGCATTTGCCGCCCCGGCCCAGCTCGACGTCCAGCTGAGCACGGCCCAACCGGTGGTGCAGGGAGACGTGGATGTGGCTGTCGACGTGGCCGTGACCAACACCAGCGGTCGCGCCGTCAAGGTGCTCAAGTGGCAACTGCCCAGCGAGCGCCTGCAAAGCCCCTTGTTCAGGATCATCAAGGAAGACGGCACGCCGGCCGCCTATGTCGGCCCGCTGGCCAAGCGAGTGAAACCTCGCCCCGAAGACTACGTGCGCATCGAAGCCGGCGCGACGCTGAAGTACCGCGTCGAGCTCACCGGGGCCTACGAGTTGGGCAACGGGCAGCACACCGTCGAGTACATCGCCCGCGGCCGGCACGGCCAGGAAGCCGAGCTCGCCTCGTCGTCGCCGCTTCGCTTGTGGACGTCGGGCCGCAGTGCGCCGAAGCCGGTCACCGAGTCTGCCGAAGCCGTGGCCGCCAGCATCACCTACACCGGCGGCTGCACCTCGTCCGAGCAGAGCACGCTGGCCTCGGCCGTCACCGCGGCCACCAACTACGCCACGTCGTCGAACAGCTACCTCAACACGCCTGTCTCCACGCAGCGCTACGTGAAGTGGTTCGGCACGTTCGCCACGAGCCGTTGGAACACGGTGAACTCCCACTACACCAACATCGAGAGCGCCTTCAAGACCAAGCCGCTGACCTTGGACTGCTCGTGCAACGACAGCGGCACCTACGCCTACGTCTACCCGAATCAGCCGTACAAGATTTACCTGTGCGGTGCCTTCTGGAGCGCCCCGATGACCGGCACCGATTCAAAGGGCGGCACGCTGGTGCACGAGATGTCGCACTTCACCGTGGTGGCAGGCACGGACGACTGGGCTTACGGACAGACGGCCGCGGCGAATCTCGCGAAGTCCAACCCGACCAAGGCCGTGGACAACGCCGACAGCCACGAGTACTTCTCCGAAAACACCCCGTACCTGCCCTGATCGAAGGCCGGTGAAGATGACGATGAAGCAGGCTGCGATCACATTCATTGGCGCCATGGCCGCTTCATCGTCGATCGCCGCGTCGGGGCCCCCCGCCCCGACGCCCGCCGCCGCCCTGCGCTGCACGCTGGAAGCGCCAGCCCGGGCGGTGGCAGGCCAGGCCGTGATGTTGCGCTTTTCGTTCAGCAACGAGGGCGCGGCCGCACTGCGCGTGCTGCGCTGGAACACCCCGCTGGAGGGCGCCTGGTTCGCACCGTTCGTCGAGGTACGGCGCGATGGTCGCAAGCTTCCGTTCCAGGGCCCGATGATCAAACGGGCCGAACCGCGTGCCGAAGACTACGTGGCATTCGCCCCCGGCCAGACGATCACGGCCGAGGTGGACCTGGCATTGCCCTTCGACTTGTCCGCCCCCGGGCACTACCGCATCGAGCCTCGGCTGAGGCTGTTCGATGTGCGTGTCGATTCAGGACACGCCACCGCGCCGCCTCGCGCGGAGCACCACGGCTCTGACCTGCCCTGCCCGTCCGTCGAGATCGAGTTGACCGCTCGCTGACGGAGGCGTCGCGGCCCCGCCGAACACGGGTCATCAACCCTCGAGAGTTTCGTGGTGCGCAGAGGCCCCGCGCTTCCAGTACGCCGCCGCGCGAATGGCCCGCTTGTCGTGGCCCTTCTCGTCGACCAGGATGCGCCGCAGCTCGGCCATGTCGGCGGCCTCGCCGGCCGCCCACACGTAGCCCTCCCCAGCAGGCAGCGCCCACTGGCGCAGCAGTGACAGGGTCTGCGCGCTGTCGCGCGTCCAGTGCCATTGCACCGCGGCCTGGCTGGCCAGCGCCGGGCGATCCGCATCCTCGGCGATCTGCAGCACCACCGTCACCGGAGTTTGGGCTGGCAGCTCCTCCAGTCGGCGGGCGATGGCGGGGAGCGCCGTCTCGTCTCCCACCAGAAGGTGCCAGGCGTAGTCCATCGGGATGAGAAACGAGCCTCGGGGCCCGCCGATTCGCACCCGTTGGCCCGGCGCGGCTTGCGCCGCCCAGCCCGCTGCCGGGCCATCCCCATGCAGAACGAACTCCAAGGTCAGCTCGCGGCGTGCCGGATCGAAATGGCGCGGTGTGTAGTCGCGCCGCGCCGGCTCTTCGGCACCGGTGTCAATGAAGAGCTTGACGTGGTCATCGAACGACGGGCTCGCGAAATCTGCGAGCGACTCGCTGGTGAAGGTGACGGCGCGCAGGTGCGGCGTCACGTCGCGCACCCGCACCACCGTCAGCTCTCGGAATTTCAGTTCATGCCGTACACGCTGGACACGGCCGAGGACACTGCTCATGGCAACTCGAAGATCAATGATTGACAATGTCATCCATCATGGTGAAACCAATTGACAAAGTCAACCAACCCGCCGCAATGCCCCCAGTCGCCCCAGGGGACGACGTGGTGGAGTTGGTGCACACCGTGATGCACCAGTTGCGCTCACTCCAGTACCAGGCCCTGCGCGATGGCCCCTTGAGCCTGACGCACATGGAGAGCAAGGTGCTGGGGTTCTTTGGACGGCAGCCTGGCGCCACTCAAAGCGACCTGGCGCTGCACAGCGGGCGAGACAAAGCCCAGTTGGCGCGGCTGATCAAGGGCCTGCGCGAGCGCGGCCTGCTCGGTGCCGTGCCCGATGAAGCCGATCGACGCCAACTGCGGCTCGCCCCGACGGCCGATGGTTTGTCTTTGCTAAAGGCGCTGCAGCGACAGACCCGCCATGTCCACGCCCAAGCCGTCGCCGGGCTGAGCCGCGATGAGCGTGAACAGTTGCTCGCGTTGCTGCAACGCCTGCGCGACAACCTCAGCGGCCCGATCTGAGCGGGCTGGCACCACCCCCAATCTGGCGCCCGCCGGCTAAAATTCGCCCCTTCGCCGGCCAGGTCAATCCAACCGTTGATCGGGCCATGTCTTCCACAGCCACTGGGTCTACACCATGCACCGCTGTGCCGTGCGCGCCACTTCCCCCGGCGCGACTCGTCGTTTTGCCCTCCACACCCTGGCCGCGGCCTGCTTGGCCAGCGCGCTGCCGGCACAGTCTCAAATGCCGGGTCGCCGCTTCCCTCGCACGGCGCTGCGCGGCGAAATCGTCTTCGGCGCGTTCCCCGAGATCCTGCTCAACGGCAAGCCGGCCCGCCTGGCGCCCGGCTCGCGCGTCAGCGATCAGAACAACTCGGTGGCCATGCCCGGCGCGTTGCTGAATCAGAAGTGCATCGTCAACTTCACGGTCGATCCCATGGGCCTGGTGATGCAGGTCTGGATTCTGCGCCCGGAAGAGATCCGCGTGGTGCCGTGGCCGCGCACGGTCGTTGAGGCCCAGACCTGGGCCTTCGACGAAGGCGCACAAACCTGGACTCGCCCGTGAGCCGGCCCGGCGAAGGAGATGCCACGATGAGCGCCACCCCCACCGAGAAGATCGATCAAGCCATGGATCCCTTGGCCAACGACAAGGCCACCAAGAAGGTCTACATCCGCACCTTCGGCTGCCAGATGAACGAGTACGACTCGGACAAGATGGCCGACGTGCTGCGCGCCGCCGAAGGGTACGAGCCCACACAGGACGTGGAGCAGGCCGACCTCGTGCTGTACAACACCTGCTCGGTGCGTGAGAAGGCCGCAGAGAAAGTCTTCTCAGACCTGGGCCGCATCAAGCACCTGAAGAAGAAGGGTGTGCTGATCGGCGTGGGCGGCTGTGTGGCCAGCCAGGAGGGCGCCGCGATCATCGAGCGTGCGCCGTATGTCGACATCGTGTTCGGCCCCCAGACACTGCACCGCCTGCCACAGCTGATCCAGCAGCGCCATGCGCAACACCGGCCTCAGGTCGACATCAGCTTCCCGGAAATCGAGAAGTTCGACAACCTGCCGCCGGCCAAGGTCGAGGGCGCCAGCGCCTTCGTCTCCATCATGGAAGGCTGCTCGAAGTACTGCACGTACTGTGTCGTGCCGTACACCCGCGGCGAAGAGGTCTCGCGCCCCTTCGAGGATGTGCTGACCGAAGTGGCCGGCCTGGCCGACCAAGGCGTGAAGGAAGTGACGCTGCTCGGCCAGAACGTGAACGCTTACCGCGGCACGATGGGCGGCACCGCCGAGATCGCCGACTTCGCCCTGCTGCTGGAATACGTGGCCGAGATCCCTGGCATCGAGCGCATCCGCTACACGACCAGCCACCCGAACGAGTTCACCCAGCGGCTGATCGACGCCTACGGCCGCATCCCGAAACTGGTGAACCATCTTCATTTGCCGGTGCAACACGGCTCAGACCGCATCCTCATGGCGATGAAGCGGGGCTACACCGCGCTCGAATACAAGAGCACCATCCGTAAGCTGCGCGCGGTGCGGCCCGATATCGCCATGAGCTCGGACTTCATCGTCGGCTTCCCTGGCGAGACCGAGGAAGACCACGCCAAGACGATGAAGCTCATCGACGACATCGGCTACGACGCCTCGTTCAGCTTCATCTACAGCCCGCGTCCGGGCACGCCGGCAGCGGCCCTGCAAGACGACACGCCGCACGACGTGAAACTGGCGCGCCTGCAGGCGCTGCAGGCCAAGCTGGAAGACAACGTGCGGCGCTACAGCGCACAGCGCGTAGGCACGGTGCAACGCATCCTGGTCGAGGGCCCGTCACGCAAGAACGCGGCCGAGTTGATGGGGCGCACCGAGTGCAACCGCATCGTGAACTTCGCTGGCCCGGCCCGGCTGGTCGGGCAGATGGTGGACGTGACGATCACCGAGGCCCTGCCGCACTCGTTGCGCGGCGCGGTGGTGGTGCGCGAACCCGCCGCTGCCTGACCCGGGCGACACGCCTGCGCGCGCTACTTCAGGTGGCCGCGCCACCACAGCGCCAGCGCGGTCATCGCCGTCAACAGGAAGTACGTGGCCATCTTGCCGTCTCGCTCGAACAAGACGATGCCCCCGATCAGGGCCACCGCCCCGGCGGCCATGGCCCAGGCGGCCAGCGACATGAACCCGACCGAGCGCATCGACTTCCACCACACCAGCTTGCACAAGCCGGCGGCGATCAGCCCCACCCCGATGGCGGGGCCGAAGAAGTTGGCAAGGTGCCAGAAGGCGTTCAGCAGGCCCATCGTGCGGGTTCGTGATATTGGTGGGATGCGGGGGGCAAGGCGACTTGCGCTGCGTCAAACCGCACGACGCTGTTCAACGGACGATGGGAGGCCCCACGGCGCCATTGCATCGTCAAATTTTATAATCTGGGAATGAGTGTCATCGCGCTCGGCTTGAACCACACCACCGCGCCGCTGGACCTGCGTGGCCGGTTCGCGTTCACGCCGGAGCAGGTTCCACCGACGCTGCGGGCCCTGCGTGAGCAATGGCAGCGGCTGCAGCCGGAGGCAGCGATTCTCTCCACCTGCAATCGCACCGAGCTGTACGTGGCCGGCGGCGTCGACCGCGGCCGTGAGCTGATCCGGCCCGCGATCGACTGGCTGGCCGCCCAAGGTGGCGTCGATGGCCACAAGTTGCAGGCCCACACCTACGTGCTCGAAGGGCGCGAGGCGGCCCGCCACGCCTTCCGCGTGGCCTCGGGTCTGGATTCGATGGTGCTGGGTGAGCCGCAGATCCTGGGGCAGATGAAGCAGGCGGTTCGAGGTGCGGACGAAGCCGGCACGCTCGGCACCACGTTGCATCAGCTGTTCCAGCGCTCGTTCTCGGTGGCCAAGGAAGTGCGCAGTTCCACCGAGATCGGCGCGCACTCCATCAGCATGGCCGCCGCCACGGTGCGCCTGGCCTCGCAGCTGTTCGAGGACCTTCGCCAGATCAAGGTGCTGTTCGTCGGCGCGGGCGAAATGATTGAGCTGGTAGCCACCCACTTTGCGGCCCGCGAACCGAAGCAGCTGGCGCTGGCGAACCGCACGCTGGAACGCGGCGAAAAGCTGGCCTCGCGTTTCGGCGCGCAGGCCATCCGGCTGGCCGACCTGCCGGCCCGCCTGCATGAATTCGACGCGGTGATCTCTTGCACCGCGAGCACGTTGCCGATCATCGGCCTGGGCGCGGTGGAACGGGCGCTGAAGGCCCGCCGCCGCCGCCCGATGTTCATGGTGGATTTGGCGGTACCGCGCGACATCGAGCCCGAGGTGGCGCGCCTGTCCGATGTCTACCTCTACACCGTGGACGACCTGACCGACGTCGTGCAGACCGCAGGCGAGAAGCGGCAGGCGGCAGTGGCGCAGGCCGAGGCGATCATCGATGCCGGCGTGCAAAGCTTTTCCCACTGGCTGGACCAGCGCGCCAGCGTGCCGCTGATCCAGGCCTTGAACCAGCAGGCCGACGATTGGCGTGCTGCTGAACTGGGGCGGGCGCGCAAGCTGCTGGCCCGCGGCGAAGACATCGAACAGGTGCTCGAAGCCATGTCGCGCGCCTTGACGCAAAAGATGCTGCACGGTGCGCTGGCCGAGTTGCGCGCCAGCGAAGGCGACACCCGGCACCAGACGGCCGAATGGGTGTCGCGCCTGTTCCTGCGGCAAGCCACCCGCCCGCTCGGCTCCGATGAGCCCGGCCCCGGCGACAAGCTGTAGCGACGCCGCTCGCCAGGCGACGCGGGCTGCCGGTCATCGGCCCCGCCGCCACCTCCCGCGGCTGGGGCCATTCCACCGGCTGCCACCGCACCCCACGCCCTCGCCCGCCCTCTCTCCCGCCCGCCTCCATCGGGCCCGACTCCGATGAAAGACTCGCTGCGCCAGCAACTTCAACGCCTTCAGATGCGACTGGCGGAACTGGATGCCAACCTGGCCGACCCGCAAGTCACCGCCGACATGGCTCGATACCGCACGCTGGCCCGTGAACAGTCCGAGGCGGCCGAGGTGGTGGGCCTGTTCCGGCGCTACGAGCAACGCGAGAGCGACCTCGCTGCGGCCCAGGAGCTGCTGGCCGACCCGGACATGGCCGACATGTCGCGCGAGGAAATCATCGGCGCCCAAGCCGAATTGAGCCACCTGCTGGGTGCGCTGCAAACCGCCCTCTTGCCGCGCGATCCGGACGACCACCGCAATGCGTTTGTCGAGATCCGCGCCGGCACGGGGGGCGAAGAGTCCGCCCTGTTTGCGGCCGACCTGGCCCGCATGTACACCCGCTATGCCGAAGCCCAGGGCTGGCGCAGCGAGGTGATGAGCGAGAATGCGTCTGATCTCGGCGGGTTCAAAGAGATCGTCTTCCGCTTTGAGGGCGCAGGCGTCTACGAGAAGATGAAGTTCGAATCGGGTGGGCACCGGGTGCAACGGGTGCCGGAAACCGAAGCCCAAGGGCGCATCCACACCAGTGCGTGCACGGTCGCCGTGATGGCCGAGCCCGATGAAGCCGCCGAGGTCACCCTCAATCCGGCCGACCTGCGCATCGACACCTTCCGCGCCAGCGGTGCCGGCGGCCAGCACATCAACAAGACCGACAGCGCCATCCGCGTCACCCACATCCCCACCGGCCTGGTGGCCGAATGCCAGGACGACCGCTCTCAACACCGCAACAAGGCCAAGGCGCTGGCGGTGCTTCAAGCTCGCCTGCGCGACCGCGAACGCGCAGAGCGTGACGCCAAGGAAGCAGCAACCCGCAAAGCCTTGGTCGGTTCGGGCGATCGGTCCGATCGCATCCGCACCTACAACTTTCCCCAAGGTCGCCTCACCGACCACCGCATCAATCTGACCCTTTACAAGTTGGGTCAGATCATGGATGGCGATCTCGGCGACGTGATCGCAGCACTCCAGGCTGAGCGCGCCCAGCAGCAGTTGGCAGCCCTGGAAAGCGGCGGCGCATGAGCCTCACCCCTACGCCTCGGTCGCTCACCGACGACGGCACGACGATCGCCCAATCGCTGGCGCGAGCGGCGCGAGAGGGGGTGGATCGCCTGGATGCCCAGCTGCTGTTGGGCCACGTGATGGGCCGGCCGCGCACCTGGTTGATCGCGCACGACGACGAGGCGCTGCCCGAGGATCTGGCGGCCCATTTTGCGGCCCTTTGCCAACGCCGCGCGGCGGGCGAGCCGGTGGCCTACTTGCTGGGGCAGAAAGAGTTTCATGGGCTGACGCTGCACGTCAGCCCGGCGGTGCTGGTGCCCAGGCCCGACACCGAGACATTGGTGGAATGGGCGCTGGACTTGCTGGCCGGGCCACTTCGCGATCGATCGCCGCCGGCGGTGGTCGACTTGGGCACCGGCAGCGGCGCGATTGCGCTGGCGGTCAAGCACCGGGCCCCGAATGCAGCCGTGTGTGCCGTGGATCTGAGCGAGGACGCCCTCGCCGTCGCCCAGGCCAACGCGACGCGGCTGGCGCTGGAGGTCGAATTCCGGGCCGGCTCCTGGTGGCAGGCCTTGCCGGGGCGCCGATTCGACCTGGTGCTGAGCAACCCGCCGTACATCGCGGGCGACGATCGCCATCTGGACGACCTCAAGCACGAGCCCAGCCTGGCCCTCACGCCCGGCGGAGACGGCCTGGATGCGATTCGGGCCATCGTGCAGGGCGCCCCGGCACACCTGTCGCGCGGCGGCTGGCTGGCGTTCGAACATGGATGGGATCAGGCCGCCGCCGTGGCGGATCTGCTACAGGCGGCGGGCTTCGGCTCGGTGACGTCGCGCCACGACCTGGCCGGCCACGCACGCTGCACTGCCGGGGTTTGGCGCCCCTGAACGGGGCGCGTCAAAAGGGCATGATGCCCCCTTCCGGGACGCTTTGTAATGCCCCGAAACAGGGGAATGAGACGCCAGCATTTCACGCCCACGCCCGCAACGAGCGGAGTAGTATGAATTCGACGGCAGGATTCGCCGGGCAGTACGTTGGGGGGTTGAGCATGCGTCCGTTCGTTGCGGTGTTTATGGCAGTTGCTATCGCCGGCCCCGCCGCGGCCGCTTCACCGAGCATCGTGGGCGATGGCCTGAAGATCTCCCAGGACAGCACCGACACCTGGTCGCCCTGGCAGGCTCGGCTGGCCATGTCGGCGGCCCCTTTGCCGATGCTCGGCCACTTCGGCTCCCCGTTGTTGTCTGGCGGCAATGCCATGCTCGCCGGTGATCGCTACCTCGGCTGGGGACAATCCAGCGAAGGCGGCGGCCTGCGCGCCACGGGTGCGTTGCTGCTGGGTGCCAATGCGCTGGGCCTGGCGTCACCCGTGGGGACAAGCCATGGCGAGATGCTGTGGCGCGGCACTGGCTCCAGCGTGAGCCAGGGTGACGCAGAATCGAATGCCCCCATGCCCTATCTGGGCGTCGGCTACAGCGCGTGGTGGTCGCGCACCGGGTTTGGCGTGTCGGCCGATCTGGGGCTGGCTGCGCAGAAGCCTGGCCAGGCGGTTCGCTTCGGTCGCGTGATGTCGGGCACCGAAAGCCTGGATGACATGCTTCGCGCCATGCAACTGGCGCCCATGCTGCAAGTCAACCTGTCCTACGCTTTCTAGCAGCGACAATCAGGGCATGTCACCGCCGCGCACCCGCGCGGCGGCTTTGCTTTATAAAAGTGGATTGGGCCCCGCAGGCCCGTCAACCCATCCGACAGAGAGTGCCCATGAGCGACGTTCAGCAACGCATCGACCAAATTGTCAAAGGCCACAAGGTCGTCCTGTTCATGAAGGGCACGGCCCAGTTCCCGATGTGCGGTTTCTCGGGCCGGGCGGTCCAGGTGCTCAAGGCCTGTGGCGTGAACGACCTGATGACGGTCAACGTGCTCGAAGACGAAGCCATCCGCCAAGGCATCAAGGATTACGCCAATTGGCCGACGATCCCGCAGCTCTACATCAACGGCGAATTCGTCGGCGGCTCGGACATCATGATGGAGATGTACCAGGCCGGCGAGCTTCAAGAAGCCCTGAAGTGAGGCAACGGGGCCCCAACCCGTCCGTTGGCCTCGCGTGATCTGGCGTCCATGACACCCTCCGCCGCGGCATCGGCCTCGACCCGCACTGCCTGATGGACGCTCCGCGCATCATCGTCGGCATCACCGGCGCTTCGGGCGCGCTCTACGGCGTGAAGCTCTTGGAGCGTTTGAAGGCGCTGGGCGCGCACACGCACTTGGTGGCCACCGCGGCCGGCGTGCTCAATGTGCACCACGAACTGGGCCTCGACCGTCGTGCGCTGGAGGCCATGGCGTCGGAGGCGCACGCCGTGGGCGACGTGGGGGCGTGTATCGCCAGTGGGAGCCACCGCACTGCGGCGATGGTGATCGCCCCTTGCTCGATGAAGTCGCTCGCCGCGATCGCCCACGGTTTTGGCGACAACCTCCTGACGCGCGCCGCCGACGTCACCTTGAAGGAGCGTCGCCGGCTGGTGCTGATGGTGCGCGAAACACCGTTCAACTTGGCTCACCTGCGCAACATGACAGCCGTCACCGAGATGGGCGGCGTGATCTTCCCGCCGCTGCCGGCTTTCTACCACCGGCCACAGACAATCGACGAACTGGTCGGCGACACCGTGGAGCGGGTGATTGAGCTGATCGGCCTGGATGCCGCCAACCCGCGCCGCTGGGCCGGCCTGTGAGGTGAGGCCCGCCGGTGTCAGGCCTTCGAAGGCACGGATGGCGCCGGCTCGGGCGCCAGCAGCCATTGCTTGCGCGCGCCGAATACCGCATTGGGGTACTCAGCCCGACCCCGGCTGCCGTTGTATCGCCCGAGCGCCATGAACAGGTCACCCTGCTCTCGTTCGAGGTAGTGACGCAAGATCACACACCCGAATCGCAAGTTGGTCTGCATGTGGAACAGGCGGGAAGCGTCGCCATCGCCGATCAACTTGGCCCAGAAGGGCATGACCTGCATGTAGCCCCGCGCGCCGGCCACGCTGATGGCGTATTTGCGAAAGCCGCTTTCGACCTGCACCAGGCCCAGAACCAGTTCCGGCTGCAGGCTGGCTCGTTTGCTCTCGTACCAGAGCGTCTCCAGAAACTCGATCCGCGTCTGCTGCTCGGCCTTGCGAGGCTTGAGCTTGTCACTCATGGCGCCCAACCAGCGCAGGTAGGCCAAGCGGTCTTCAATCCGCGCGAAGCTGGGCTTCGGCGGCGCACTGTTGGCGATGGAAGCCGACAACGCTGTGCGTACCGCATCTGCCAATGGCTCTTCGGCCTGCGTGCCGGCCAGGGCGGGCCGCCAGCCGGCCGCGCCACCGATCAGGCCTGCCGCCGCGGCCCGCAGGCAGCCGCGGCGCGCGTGAAACGCCGCCTTGCCCATCACACCGACAAGCGCGCCTTCACCTGGGCCACGACCTCGGCCACGGGCACCTTGCTCGCTTCGGCGTCGCGCCGGCCCTGGACCTCCAGCAGGCCCTCTTTCAGGGCACGGTCGGAGATGACCACGCGCAGCGGCACGCCTACCAGCTCCCAGTCGGCGAACATGGCACCGGGCCGCTCACCGCGGTCGTCCAGCAGCACGTCAACACCGGCGGCGAGAAGCTCGTCGTGCAGTTGGTCGGCAGCCGCCTTGACTTCGGCCGAGCGGTCGTAGCCGATGGGGCAGAGCACGGTGGCAAACGGTGCGATCGCGGCGGGCCAGATGATGCCCCGCTCGTCATGGTTTTGCTCGATGGCAGCACCCAGGATGCGCGTGACGCCGATGCCATAGCAGCCCATTTCCATGGGCTGGGGCTTGCCGGTCTCGTCCAGGTAGTTGGCGCTCATCGCCTTCGAGTACTTGGTGCCGAGGTAGAAGACATGCCCCACCTCGATGCCACGCTGGATGGCAAGACTTCCTTTGCCATCCGGCGAGGGATCGCCCACCACCACATTGCGGATATCGGCCACCACGTCGGGCTCGGGCAGGTCGCGCCCCCAGTTGACGCCGGTGATGTGGAAGTCCGCCTCATTGGCACCACAGACGAAGTCCGCCATGTTGGCCACCGTTCGGTCGGCGATCACCTGAACAGGCTTGATCGTCTTGATGGGGCCCAGGTAGCCCGGCTTGCAGCCGAAGTGCTCTTCGATTTCCGCCACCGTCGCGAACCGCCAGCCCGCCTTGAGGCCTGCCACCTTTCCGGCCTTCACTTCATTGAGATCGTGGTCTCCGCGCACGAGCAACAGCCAGACGGTGGACTTGACGATGTCGCCAGCCTCGTTCTTCTCGTCGGTGGCCAGGACCAGCGACTTGACCGTCTGCTGCAGGGGCAGGCCCAGCAGGGCCGCCACATCGGCGCAGGTGCTCTTGCCGGGCGTTGGCGTCTTGGCCATCGGCTGCGTGGGAGCCGCCCGCTGCGGCAACAGCGACAACGCTTCGGCCAGCTCGATGTTCGCTGCGTAGTCACTCGTCGGGCAGTAGACCAGCGCATCTTCGCCGGTGTCTGCGATCACCTGGAACTCGTGCGATGCGTCGCCCCCGATCGCCCCGGTGTCTGCCGCCACCGCGCGGTACTGCAGGCCAAAGCGGTCGAAGATGCGGCAGTACGCGTCGTACATGACCTGGTAGCTCTTCAGCGCACCTTCCTTGTCCCGATCGAAGGAGTAGGCATCCTTCATCGTGAACTCTCGCCCGCGCATCACACCGAAGCGCGGGCGGCGCTCATCGCGGAACTTGGTCTGGATGTGGAAGAAGTTCTTGGGCAGCTGCTTGTAGCTGCGAAGCTCCTGCCGAGCGATGTCGGTGATGACCTCTTCCGACGTGGGTTGGATGACGAAATCGCGCTCGTGGCGATCCTTCACGCGCATCAGTTCGGGGCCATAGGCCTGGAAACGCCCCGTCTCCTGCCACAGTTCCGCCGGCTGCACGACCGGCATCAGCAGCTCGACCGCGCCGGCGCGGTTCATCTCTTCGCGGATGATGGCTTCGACCTTGCGGATCACGCGCAAGCCCATCGGCATGTAGTTGTAGATGCCAGCGCCCAGGCGTTTGATCATGCCGGCGCGCATCATCAACTTATGGCTCACCACCTCGGCATCGGCGGGAGCTTCTTTGAGCGTGGAAATGAAGAACTGGCTGGCTTTCATGGCGGCATCGACCTGGCGGGCGCTTCGGGAAAGCGAGGGTCTGTGCCCCTTTGTGCCATTCCTGCCGCCGGTGCTATATTGATTTCAGTTCAAAAATTGGGGTTTGATTATGCTCGACCGGGAAGGCTACAGGCCTAACGTCGGCATCATCCTGCTCAACGCTCGCAACCAGGTCTTCTGGGGCAAGCGTCTTCGCACCCATTCCTGGCAGTTCCCGCAAGGGGGCATCAAGTACGGTGAATCGCCCGAGCAGGCGATGTTTCGTGAGCTGCACGAGGAAGTCGGCTTGCTTCCTGAGCATGTGCTGATCCTCGCACGAACCCGCGATTGGTTGCGTTACGAGGTTCCGGACCACTTCATCCGCAAGGATGCGCGCGGCCACTACAAGGGCCAAAAGCAGATTTGGTTTCTGCTGAAGCTGATGGGGCGGGACAGCGACATGAATCTGCGCGCCACCGACCATCCCGAGTTCGACGCGTGGCGGTGGAACGACTACTGGGTGCCACTGGATGTGGTGATCGAGTTCAAGCGCGGCGTGTACCAAATGGCTCTGACAGAGCTCGCCCGTTTCTTGCCGAAGGTGAACCACCACAACCGCTATCTGCGAAGTGGCATGCGGCCCCACGCCCGTGATGATCGCCGACGCCAGGATGCCCACGGGCACGAGGACGACCTACGCTCCTCGTCGGACGGCGCCGAAGTCGGGCCGCCGAGCGAGGTGCCGGACGTCTCCTGACCTGATCGCAGCGAACGCGCCCCGGTG
Source organism: Ideonella lacteola (assembly GCF_038066555.1). NCBI lineage: Bacteria > Pseudomonadati > Pseudomonadota > Betaproteobacteria > Burkholderiales > Sphaerotilaceae > Ideonella > Ideonella lacteola. Next base: position 177,930 of record NZ_JBBUTG010000007.1, read on the forward strand.
CCGAATGGCCTCACGGGGGCCGACGCACCACGACAAAGGTTCGTTGACTCGCCCTTGAGGGGCGCCCCGGACGAACGCTCAGGTCAGAACGAGGTTGTCTCGGTGGATCAATTCAGGCTCGCTGGCGTATCCCAGCAGGCCCTCGATCTGCGATGAGGGCTTGCGGGCGATGAGCCGCGCCTCCGCGCTGGAATAGTTCGCCAGCCCACGGGCCACTTCGCCCCCTGCGGGGGAACGTACCGCAATGACATCGCCGCGGTGGAAGTCGCCTTCGACGTCGAGCACCCCGATCGGCAGCAGACTCTTGCCCTCTTCGCGCAGCTTGATCACCGCCCCGTCGTCCACACGCACCGCACCGCGCAGTTGCAGGTGGTCAGCCATCCACTGCTTGCGGGCCGCCAGCTTGGCCGTCCCCGCGAGCAAGGCCGTGCCGATGGATTCACCTGCCGCCAGACGCAACAAGACATCGGGCTCGCGGCCCCAGGCGATGACGGTGCTGGCACCGCTGCCCGCGGCGCGCTTGGCCGCCAGCACCTTGGTGATCATCCCGCCTCGGCCGATGCTGGAGCCTGCCCCGCCGGCCATGGCCTCGAGCGCAGCGTCGCCAGCCGCCGCTTCATCGATGAATCGGGCGGAGGGGTCCTTGCGAGGGTCCGCCGAATACAGGCCTCGCTGATCGGTGAGGATGACCAAGGCATCCGCCTCGACCAAATTGGCCACCAACGCGCCCAGCGTATCGTTGTCGCCGAACTTGATTTCGTCGTTGACGACCGTGTCGTTCTCGTTGATGACGGGAATGACCTTCAGCCCCAGCAACGTCAACAGCGTCGAGCGAGCGTTGAGGTAGCGCTCGCGATCGGCCAGGTCCGCATGGGTGAGCAGCACCTGTGCGCTACCCATGCCGTGCGCCGAGAGCTTCTGCTCGTACATCTGGGCCAAGCCCATCTGCCCGACGGCAGCGGCCGCCTGCAACTCCGGCAGCTCCTTCGGCCGCGTCGACCAACCCAGTCGCTTCATGCCCTCGGCGATCGCGCCGGAAGACACCATCACGACCTCGCGGCCCTGAGATGCGAGGGCCGCGAGTTGGCGGCACCAGTTGTCGATCGCTTCTGCATCGACGCCGCGCCCCTCGTTGGTGACCAGGCTCGACCCGACCTTGACGACGATGCGCCGTGCCGCCTGGAGCACCGCGTTCATTCGCCGGCCTCCGCCTCGCCCGGGGCGTCAAAGCGCGGATCAGGCTCAGGCATCGGCGGCCGAGACTGCGCGACCACGTGCTCCCAGATGGCATGGATCAGGGGCTGCAACCCTTCTCTGGCCAGGGCCGAGATCTCAAAGACCGGGCCCTTCCACTTGTAGCGCTTGACGAAGTCTTTCACGCGCTTCGCACGCTCATCCTCCGGGACCATGTCGAGCTTGTTCAGCACAAGCCAGCGGGGCTTGGCATGGAGCTCCTCGTCATACTTGCGCAGCTCCTCCACGATCGCCTTGGCCTGCTGGACCGGATCGACCGCATCATCGAACGGCGCCAGGTCCACGATGTGCAGGAGCAGGCGGGTGCGCTGCAGGTGGCGAAGGAACTGGTGGCCCAATCCGGCGCCTTCAGAAGCCCCTTCGATCAATCCCGGGATATCGGCGACGACGAAGCTCTTCTCAGGCGCGACCCGCACCACGCCAAGATTGGGGTGCAAGGTGGTGAAGGGGTAGTCGGCCACCTTCGGTCGCGCATTCGAGATCGCGGTGATGAGCGTCGACTTGCCGGCGTTGGGCATGCCCAGAAGCCCCACATCGGCCAACACCCGCAGCTCGAGCTTGACCTTGTAGGCCTCACCCGGCCACCCCGGCGTCTTTTGACGAGGCGCCCGGTTGGTGCTGCTCTTGAAGTGCAGATTGCCGAATCCCCCATCCCCGCCCTTGGCAATCAGGACGGGCACGTCCGGCTCGATCAACTCGGCGAGCACTCGCCCCGTTTCCAAGTCGGTGATGATGGTGCCCACCGGCATGCGCAAGGTGATGTCGGGGCCCGCCGCGCCAAAGCAGTCGGCGCCGCGACCTGATTCGCCGTTCTTCGCCTCGTGGCGACGCGCATAGCGGTAGTCGATCAGGGTGTTGAGGTTGCGGTCTGCCACCGCCCAGACGCTGCCTCCGCGCCCGCCGTCACCGCCGTCGGGCCCACCAAAAGGAATGAATTTTTCACGCCGAAAGCTCGCGCAGCCGGCGCCGCCGTGGCCTGCGGCGATATCAATGGTGGCTTCGTCGACGAACTTCATGGTGAGGCGATGGTATCGAAAGGGCCCAAGCGGGCCCAGAAGTGAAAAAGCCCCGGCAGGCCGGGGCTTCGCTGTGTCGACGTGGGCGCCTTACAGCGGCGTCACGTTGACGGTGTGGCGATTGAGCTCACCCTTGACCGCGAACGACACGGTGCCGTCGACGAGGGCGAACAGCGTGTGATCGCGCCCCATGCCGACGTTGGTGCCCGCATGAAACTTGGTGCCGCGTTGGCGCACGATGATCGAGCCGGCCGAAATGGCTTGGCCGCCGAACGCCTTCACGCCGAGCATCTTGGGCTGGGAATCACGGCCGTTCCGGGTGGAACCGCCGCCTTTTTTCTGTGCCATGGTTCAGAACTCCTGGATCGGCTTGTCAGCCGTTGACCGCGCTGATCTCCAGCTCGGTGTAGTGCTGGCGGTGACCGCCGTGCTTCTGGTAGTGCTTGCGGCGACGCATCTTGAAGATGCGGACCTTGTCATGACGACCATGCGCCACGACAGTGGCCTTCACGCTCGCGCCGCTCACCAGGGGGGTCCCGACCGTCAGAGCTGCGCCGTCGCCGACAGCCAGCACCTGATCAATCACGATTTCCTGGCCAACGTCCGCAGCAATCTGTTCTACCTTGATCTTTTCGCCGGCTGCAACTTTGTATTGCTTGCCACCGGTTTTTATGACCGCGTACATATGTGCCCTTCGAAATTTTGCAGATGAATGCCTGCAAAAACCTCACGGCGGCCAAAGCCCCCGCGCTCGCCCAGACCGCCCGGACGAAGCCGAGCATTATAGCCACCCTGCCCGTCTGACGCCAAGAGTCGGCGTACCGCGCCGCGACGAGCGGGCTCGCTGCTTCCTATAATCGGCAGTTTTGCCGACTGCAGATCGCGGAAACTCTCCTCATGCCCGCCCCGGACACCTCTTCGCCGGCCACGTCGCCGGACTTCATCGCCGAGGGCATGGCCCGGGTTGATGAGGTCATCCGCGCCCGCCTGGCATCGGACGTGGCGCTGATCGAGCAGATTTCGCACTACATCATCGGCGCGGGCGGCAAGCGGGTGCGGCCGCGGCTGGTCTTGCTCTTCGCCGAAGCCCTCGGGCATTCGGGGCCGGAGCCTTACGAAGCCGCTGCCATCGTTGAATTCATCCACACGGCGACCCTGCTTCACGACGACGTGGTCGATGAGTCATCGCTGCGGCGCGGCCGCGCCACAGCCAACGCATTGTTCGGCAACGCCGCCAGCGTGCTGGTGGGCGACTTCCTGTATTCGCGGGCCTTCCAGATGATGGTGTCGCTGAATCGGATGCGAGTGCTGGACGTCTTGGCGGATGCCACCAACGTGATTGCCGAAGGTGAAGTGCTTCAGCTGATGAACATGCACGACCCCGATCTGGCCGTCTCGGACTATCTGCGGGTCATTCGGTACAAGACCGCCAAACTGTTCGAAGCCAGCGCTCGACTAGGGGCCGTCATTGCGGGCGCAGCACCCGAGGTCGAAGACGCCTGCGCGGAATATGGCCGGGCGCTGGGCACCGCCTTTCAGCTGGTTGACGACCTGCTGGACTACGAAGGCGACACCCAGGCCTTGGGTAAGAACGTGGGCGACGACCTGCGCGAGGGCAAGCCGACCTTGCCCTTGCTCATCGCGATGGAGCGCGGCACGGAAGACGAGCGCGCCATGATTCGCCACGCCATCGAACATGGCGAAGTGGAACGACTCCCGGAGATCGTCGCCATCGTGCGCCGGACCGGGGCCCTGGACGCCACCCGTGAAGCGGCCCGCACCGAAGCCCTGCGTGCACGCGAAAGACTTTTTGTGCTGCCGCCTTCGAGAGCGCGAGAAGCTCTGCTAGAATTCTCTGCTCAGTCGGTTGAGCGCTCGTCATAGAGCGGCCCAGCCCGACAGAAAGAGACATCGGGGTGTAGCTTAGCCTGGTAGAGCGCTACGTTCGGGACGTAGAGGCCGGAGGTTCGAATCCTCTCACCCCGACCAAGTCTTCTTATCCCCCACTCACCTTCCCTCCTTCAGATTCGGCTGTCTCGCCAGGGACACGAAGCGTGACGAGGTGTTCATGGGACGCGTGATGGGCAATCTCCACGATTTACAGGCCCTGTTCCTTCGGCGATGATGGCCGATCATGGTCTATTTGCGCCCTGACGGTGCGTGCTTGTGGATACCCTGATCGAAGCCCCCTCTTCCACGCTGTCCGGCGTCGCGCGCGTCCTGGTTCATGGCGGGAAACTGAAAGTCCAGCGGGCTGAAGAGCTCACCGCAGCGGCGCGCGAAAAACGCGTCAGCTTCGTCAACGCCTTGATGGAGTCGGGCGACATGACCCCGTCGGCGTTGGCGCACAGCCTGTCCGTCGCTCTGGCGGTGCCGTTGCTCGACCTCGATGCGGTCGACATGCAGCGCCTGCCTCGAACCATCCTCGATGCCAAGCTGATCTCGCAGTACAAGGTACTGCCGCTGAGCAAACGTGGTAGCCGACTGTTCCTGGCCTGTGCCGACCCGACCGACCAGGAAGCAGGCGAGCGCATCAAGTTCGCCACGCAGTTGGCGCCTGAGTGGGTGCTGGTCGAGTACGACAAACTCACCCGGCAGATCGACTCCCAGGCCGCGCCTGCGTCGCAGGCCCTGGAAGCCATCGCCAACGCGGAGTTCGATTTCGACGTCACGGAAGAGGACACTGCGCCGGCCGCAGCGGACGTCACGACCGAGGTCGAGGACGCTCCTGTCGTTCGTTTTCTTCAGAAGATGCTGGTCGACGCCATCAACATGCGCGCCTCGGACCTGCACTTCGAGCCCTACGAATTCAACTACCGGGTCCGATTTCGCGTCGACGGCGAGTTGCGCGAAATCACCCAACCGCCCATCGCCATCAAGGACAAGCTGGCGTCCCGGATCAAGGTGATTTCGCGGCTGGACATCTCCGAAAAGCGGGTGCCGCAGGACGGACGGATGAAGCTGCGGTTCGGCAACAAGTCGATCGACTTCCGCGTCAGCACCTTGCCCACGCTGTTCGGCGAGAAGATCGTGATCCGTATTCTCGACTCGTCGAGCGCCAAGCTGGGCATCGACGCTCTGGGCTATGAGGCGATCGAGAAGGATCGACTGATGGCCGCCATCCATCGGCCTTATGGCATGGTGCTGGTCACGGGCCCGACCGGGTCGGGCAAGACGGTGTCGCTCTACACCTGCTTGAACATCCTGAATCAGCCGGGCGTGAACATCTCGACGGTTGAAGACCCTGCCGAAATCAACCTGCCGGGCATCAACCAGGTCAACGTCAACGACAAGGCGGGTTTGAATTTCGCGGCGGCGCTCAAGTCCTTCCTGCGCCAGGATCCGGACATCATCATGGTGGGCGAGATCCGGGATCTGGAGACGGCCGACATTGCCATCAAAGCGGCGCAGACGGGCCACATGGTGATGTCTACGCTGCACACCAACGACGGTCCGTCGACGCTCACCCGCTTGCTCAACATGGGGGTGGCCCCGTTCAACATCGCGTCGAGCGTGCTCTTGATCACGGCACAGCGCCTGGTACGCCGTCTGTGCGAGAACTGCAAAAAGCCGGCAGATTACCCCCGTGCGGCCCTGCTGAAGGCCGGCTTTGCGGAATCGGACATCGACGGCAGTTGGGTGCCCTACAAGGCCGTGGGCTGCAGTGCCTGCAACAACGGCTACAAGGGGCGAGTCGGCATCTACCAGGTGATGCCGGTGACCGAAGAGATTCAGCGGATCATCCTCTCCCAAGGCTCATCGCTCGACATCGCACGGCAGGCACACAAGGACGGCGTGCGGGATCTTCGTCAGTCTGGCTTGGTGAAGGTCAAGGTGGGTGCCACCACGCTTGAAGAAGTCATCGCCGCCACGAACGAGTGACGGATGTATCCGCACAACCACGACAACACTCACATCGATCAATTTGGGGATCGGCCGGAGGCCTCATGGCAACAGCAGCAGTAGCGGCGAAAGACGTTAAAGAATTCATCTTCGAGTGGGAGGGCAAAGACCGCAACGGAAAGATCGTTCGCGGCGAATTGCGCTCCGGCGGTGAAGCCGCGGTCAGCGCCAGCCTGCGCCGTCAAGGCGTGATGGTCACGAAGATCAAGAAGCGGCGCAGTGGCGGCGGCAAGTCGATCAAGGCGAAAGACATCGCTGTCTTCACCCGTCAACTGGCCACGATGATGAAGGCCGGCGTGCCACTGCTTCAGGCTTTCGACATCGTGGGCAGGGGCAGCGCCAATCCTCGGTTGACGCGACTGCTAATGGAGATTCGCTCCGATGTGGAGACCGGGACGAATCTGTCTTCAGCCTTCCGTCGGCACCCTCAGTACTTCGATGCACTCTACTGCAACCTCGTGGAAGCAGGCGAAGCGGGCGGCATCCTGGAAGAACTGTTGAGCCGCTTGGCGATGTATCAGGAAAAGACGCTGGCGATCAAACAGAAGGTCAAGTCGGCAATGATCTACCCGATCTCCGTGCTGGTGGTGGCCTTCGGGGTGGTCACCGTGATCATGCTGTTTGTCATTCCTGCCTTCAAAGACGTGTTCAGGAGCTTCGGCGCGGAACTCCCTGCCCCCACGCTGATTGTCATGGCGATGAGCGACACGTTCGTCAAGTATTGGTGGCTCATCTTCGGCGTCATCTTCGGCGGCGGCTACACCTTCATGCAGACGTGGAAGCGGTCCGAGAAGGTTCAATTCGCGATGGACCGGCTTCTACTTCGCCTGCCCGTCTTCGGCGACTTGATCCGCAAGGCGATCATCGCCCGCTGGACCCGAACCTTGTCCACGATGTTCGCCGCGGGCGTGCCATTGGTGGAGGCGCTCGACTCGGTGGGCGGCACCGCCGGCAACTCTGTCTACGCACAGGCCACCCAGCAAATCCAGCGTGATGTGTCGACGGGTACCGCGCTGACCACATCGATGACCCAGACAGGAGTGTTCCCGAACATGGTGCTGCAAATGGCAGCCATTGGCGAAGAATCCGGTGCGCTGGACGACATGCTGTCGCGTGCCGCCGATTTCTATGAAGAAGAAGTCGACGAGATGGTCAAGGGTCTCTCAACGCTTCTGGAGCCCATCATCATCGTCTTCCTGGGCGGCCTGATCGGCGGCATCGTCGTCTCGATGTACCTGCCAATCTTCAAGCTCGGCCAAGTCGTCTGACCCATGTCCGCTGAATCCCTGAACCTGTGGCTTTCGCCACCGGTGCTGGCCTTGCTCGGCCTGTGCATTGGCAGCTTTTTGAATGTGGTGGTGCATCGGCTGCCGCGCATGATGGAGCGCGACTGGTGGTCGGAAATGGCACAACACTTGGCCGATGGAGAAGAGTTCAAGCATTGTTTTGGAGAGCCGCCACCCAAGGCCCTGGCTGCGGCCTCAGCGGAGCTCGACAAGAAGTTGGACGGCTTGACACCCTACGGGCTGGCGAAACCACGCTCGGCCTGCCCGGCCTGCGGCCACCAGATTCGCTGGCACGAAAACATCCCCGTGTTCGGTTGGCTGCGCCTCGGGGGCAAGTGCGCCGCCTGCAAAACCCGCATCTCACCGCGCTACCCCTTGATCGAACTGGCCACCGGCCTGTTGTTCGCCGCAGTTGGCTGGCGGTTCGGCGCGCATCCGGTGGCGCTCATGTGGTGCGGGGTGTTGGCCACGCTGTTGGCTCTGTCCGCCATCGACTGGGACACCACCTTGCTGCCGGACGACATCACGGTGCCGCTGATCGGTGCCGGGCTGTTGGCTGGTGCGATGGGCTGGTCTGGAATTTCCTTGTCACAAGCCGTGTGGGGCCTGTTGATCGGCTACTTCTCCCTTTGGTCGATCAATGAGCTTTTCAAGCGCGTGATGGGCAAAGAGGGCATGGGCATGGGCGATTTCAAGCTGCTGGCGGCACTGGGTGCCTGGCTCGGGTGGCAGGCCCTGCTGCCGATCATCCTGATTTCCTCGATCATCGGCTCAGTCGTCGGCCTGGGTATGAAGTTCACCCGGGGACTTCGACCCGGTGGGTTCATTCCCTTCGGCCCCTTCCTGGCCGGCGCCGGTGCTGTCGTCATTCTGGCGGGCACCCAGCGCGTGCTGGGCTGGATCGGCCAGGGCTACTGACGCTGCGCTCTCTCGGGATGGCCGTGCCGGGAGGTATCTGCCAAGCCGTTCCGATGCGAATCGGCCTGACCGGCGGTATTGGCAGCGGCAAGAGCACCGTGGCTGCCGCGTTGGCCCGGCGGGGCGCGCTGATCGTGGACACCGACCTGATCGCTCGGCAACTCACTGCGCCGCAAGGCGCGGCCCTGCCTGCCATCGCCGAAGCATTTGGCTCGGCCATGATCGGGGCGGATGGCGCGCTCGACCGCGCCCGGATGCGGACGGAAGTCTTCGCTCAGCCCGCCGCGCGCCAACGGTTGGAATCCATCCTCCACCCCCTGATCGGTCAAACTGCGTTGGCGCAAGCGGGCATTGCGAACCCCGGTCAGCCCGTCGTCTTCGATGTGCCCTTGCTGACCGAATCGGTCCACTGGCGGCAACGGGTCGACCGGGTGCTGCTCGTGGATTGCGACGAGCGACTACAGCTGGCCCGCGTGATGCGGCGATCGGGCTGGACAGAGGCCGAAGTCCTCCGTGTGATGGCGCAACAGGCCTCCCGGCAAGCCCGCCGCGCCATCGCCGATGCCGTCATCGTCAACGAAGAGGGCATCGATCTTGCCGCGCTGGACGCTCAGGTCGGCGTCTTGTGGAGTCGGTGGTGGGTGGATACACACTGACATCCGGGCCGCTGTGAAACAATCGGTGTCAGCCCGCACGCGCCAAGACGCATCGCGGCGCACACGATCGCCGAGCAAGGACGACAAAGTTTGGTTCTCTACGAATACCCTTTCAACGAAGGCATTCGCACGATGCTGCGGTTGGAGCATCTCTTCGCGCGGCTGCATGCCCTGATGCCGCGCGACGCCGCCGTCGACCATCACTTCGCGCTCGCGACGCTGTTCGAGATCATGGATGTCTCGTCGCGGGCCGACCTGAAATCGGATCTGCTCAAGGAGCTCGACCGCCACAAGGCCCAACTGCAAGGGTTCCGGGGCAACCCCAGCGTCTCCGAGGCGGCGCTCGACGAGATCATCGCCCGCATCGACCATGCCCACGTCGGCTTGAACCACCTCAACGGCAAGGCCGGGCACACACTGGTGGCCAACGAATGGCTGATGAGCATCCGCAGCCGCATCAGCATCCCCGGGGGCACCTGCTCCTTCGACCTGCCCGCCTACTACGCCTGGCAGCAATTGCCGCCGGATCAGCGCCGGGCCGATCTCACGCACTGGGTGGACACGCTGGTGCCACTGGCCGAAGCGCTGCTGCTGCTGCTGAACCTGCTGCGCGATTCAGGCGTGCCGCACCGTGTCATGGCCCAGGCCGGGCAGTATCAGCAAAGCCTGCCTCCCGGCCGCACCTACCAACTGCTGAGGTTGCGCATCGACGAACGGCTCGGCCTGGTTCCCGAGATCAGTGGCCACCGACTGATGGTGTCGGTGCGCCTGATGCGCCCCGACGCCGAAGGCCGACTGAAGACGTACCACGGTGACGCCGATTTCGAACTGGCGCTGTGCTCATGACCTCGCCCTCCAACCTGACCGACGCTCCGCCGCGCCGCATGGTGCCCTGCCCCAACTGCAAAGCCCCGGCCCTCTTCTCACCGGAGAACACCTACCGGCCGTTCTGCAGTGCGCGCTGCCAGGGCCATGATTTCGGCGCTTGGGCGAACGAGGCCTACCGCGTCGGCGCTCCCCCTCCTGAGCCGGACTTGGAGTGATCGCGAGCCTGAAGGTGGGGCAGCCTCGAGGCTGAGGTCCCCAGCCTGGACATCGGCCACGCCATGACCTCGTCATTCAAGGGCAACAAGCAAGCGCTGCCCAGCAAGCCATGCGCCGCTTGCGGGCGCCCGATGACATGGCGCAAGCGTTGGGCGCGAAACTGGGACGAAGTCCAGTACTGTTCAGACGCCTGTCGGCGCGCCAAGCGGCGCAACAGCACCCCATCGTCCACATCGGCCCCATGACGCCCCTGCGCACGTTGGTCCTCGTGCTGGGCGATCAGCTCGATCTGGACGCTTCCGCGTTCGACGAATTCGACCCGTCGCAGGACGCGGTGTGGATGGCCGAGGTGGCGCAAGAGTCCACCCACGTGTGGTCGGGTCTGGCGCGGATCGCGCTGTTTTTGTCCGCCATGCGGCACTTCGCCGCGGCCTTGCAGTCACAGGGTCGACCCTTGCACTACCGCCGGCTGGATGACCCGGACAACCGCGGCACGCTGGCCGATGAGTTGCAGGCCGCGCTGGAGCGCCTGCGCCCGCAGCAAGTGACCATGACGGCGCCAGGAGACTGGCGCGTATGGCAAGCGATCAAATCCACCGCCGCCCGCGCGGGCGTGCCGCTGTCGGTGCGCGACGACCGGCACTTCTTCACCACCGTGCGCGAATTCGCGGCACATGCCAAGAAGCGCCGATCCTTGCGTCTCGAGTACTTCTACCGAGAACTCCGCCAACGCCACGGCGTGTTGATGCGAGAAGGCGGTCCGGAAGGCGGCCAATGGAATTTCGACGCCGACAACCGCCAATCGTTCGGCGCAGAAGGCCCGGGCCCCCTGCCCGCACGCTCCCGCTTCGAACCCGACGAGATGACCCGCGAAGTGATCCAGCTCGTCCAGGCCCGCTTCGCATCACACCCGGGCGCGCTGCAGCACTTCGACTGGCCCGTCACGCGCGAACAGGCGTTGCAAGCGCTCGACCAGTTCATCGAGCAGCGCCTGCCGCTCTTCGGGCGCTATGAAGACGCCATGTGGCCTGGTGAACCGTGGCTGTATCACTCGCAGCTGTCGGCCGCCCTCAACCTGAAGCTGCTCAACGCACGCGAAGTGGTGCAGGCTGCCGAATCAGCTTACCGCCGCGGGCACGCCCCGCTGCAAAGTGTCGAAGGCTTCATCCGCCAAATCCTGGGGTGGCGCGAGTATGTGCGGGGCATCTATTGGACGCAGATGCCCGCGTACGCCGAGCACAACTCGCTGAACGCCGAGCGCGACTTGCCGGCGTGGTACTGGACAGGCCATACCGAGATGGCTTGCCTGCGCGATGCCATCCATCAAACCTTGGCGTACGGTTACGCCCACCACATCCAGCGGCTGATGGTGCTGGGGCTGTTCGCGCTGTTGTATGGCGTGCGGCCGCAGCAGGTCCATGCGTGGTTCCTGGCCGTGTACGTGGACGCCGTCGAATGGGTGGAGCTGCCCAACACCGTGGGGATGAGCCAGTACGCCGACGGCGGTCTGATGGCGAGCAAGCCCTACATCGCGACCGGCCGGTACATCCAGCGCATGGGTGGGCCTTGCGCCACATGCCGGTTCGACCCCGAACAGCGGGTGGGCGATGGAGCCTGCCCGTACACCACGCTGTATTGGGACTTCCTGATGCGCCACGAGAGCTGGCTCGCCCGCAACCCGAGAACGGCCCTGCAGGCGAAGAACCTCGCACGCGTCTCGGCGAGCGAGCGTGAAGCCATCACCCAGCGGGCGACGGCGATCCGCCGCGGCGATGTCGGCGTGGCGCCCGCGCCGAAGCGCTGAGCCGCGTGCCTCAACCGCCGGCGTACTCCAGCGAAGAGTGGTGCACCACGATGCGCAGTTTGCCGGCATCGTCTTTCACAAAGGTCCACGTCTTGTCGACCGAGGTCACGCGCCCGTCCTTGCCGGTGAAGTGCACCTTGCCCATCGAGGTGGCGCTGTCCCCGGCGATGAAGATCGCGGCGTTGGCGATCTGGCATTGCGACCAGCCCTTCAGCGCAAAGCCTGTGTCCTTCGGGAAGGCCGGATCACCGCCCACAAAGTAGGCCAAGGCGCCGGCACGGGTGGTGCGGAAGGTTTGTGGGTTCACCGTCAGGGTGGGCTTGAACAGCACGGCGCCCATCTGGTAGCCATAGGCGCTGTCGATCACCTGCTCCGCCAGCGCTTTGGCCGCGCCTTGGCCACCCTGCTTGTAGGCGTTGCCAATGTCGAGCAGCGCCTGGCACCACGCCTGCTGTGCCGCCCGCACCTCAGCCTCGCCGACGGCCTGGTTGACGACCACGGCAGGTGCCTGGGCGGCCACCGGGGCCTGGCCCTGGAACTGCGCCAGCGCGGCGCCCGACAACAGCAAGGCGGCCACAGCCACACCCGTTCGTTTCATCACATGCTCCTTGAAGTGAATAGGGGTTGAAAGAAGACCGCCGGCCCCCGGAACGGGGCGACCTTTGACGGTTCCCCGGCATTGCACCGCCCTGCCTTGAACCTCGCCTGAGCGCTGGATGAGCCGCCGCTGTCCGCTGCATGAACAGAGGATGAACGGCGGCCCGCATCACCCTCGCGCCGCGACAATCCCGCCATGTTTCGCCGTCGACTCACCCTCGTCCTGGGGCTCATTTCCACCGTGGTGGTGCTGGCCGCGCTGCTGGCGGCCGCGTCGCTGGCCGTCACCGAACGGCAGGTGCTTCGCGGTCGGGTGGCCAGCGACATCGCCACGGGGTTCATCCAGCTGTCGGCGCAGAAGCAACGTCTGCGCACCTGGGTGGCCCAGATGCAGCAAGGCGCCGATGTGGACATGGGCGTACGTGCGGAACTGCTGGCCGCGATGCAGGGCACGATGAAGCGGCTCGAAGGCCTCACCCAACAAGCCATTGAGTTGGACGGCAGCGCCGAATCGCGTGAAGAGCACCTGCGTCGGCGCGAAACGCTGGCGGTGTTGGCGCAAAGCGTGGCAGGCCTGGTTCGCTCGGTCGAGAATGCCCAACCCCTGCCGCGTGGCGCCGACGCCCGAGAAGCCTGGGAAGCCCAGTCTCGCGTGTTCGACATGGCCCAAGGCCAGGACGTGCGCAAGTTGATCGCCGAGAACATTGCGCGCGAGACCGCCGCGGTGCAGCGCGAGCGGGCCGCCGCCGATGCGACCCTCTCCGTCGTTCGCTGGCTGTGGCTGGGGGCAGCCGCCGTGCTGGCGGCCACCGCGCTCGCTGCGTTGCTGTACTTCGGCCGCGCCCTGCGCCAACCACTGCACCTGCTCAGTGAAGGCGCTCGCGCACTGCAGGATGGGCGCCTGAGCCACCGCATCCCCCTGTCGGGACGAGACGAGTTCGCCGACGTGGCGCGCAGCGTGAACGCACTCGCCGCGGAACTCGAACAGCATCGCGCCCGCGAATCCGCTCAACGCCAACGGCTCGAGGACCAGGTGGCTGCGAGAACGCAGGAGCTGGCCGACGCACTGGCCTCGCTTCGCCAGGCCGACGCGCAACGCCGCCGGCTGTTTGCCGACATCAGCCACGAACTTCGCACGCCCACCACCGTCATCCGCGGCGAGGCCGAGATCACCCTGCGGGGCGTGGACAAGCCGGCCATCGAATACCGGCAGGCCCTCACCCGCATCGTCGACACCGCGCGTCAATTGGGCTCGGTGATCGACGACCTGCTTGCCATGGCGCGCAGCGACATGGAGTCCCTGTCGCTCACCCGTGAGCCGGTGGACCTGGACGAGCTGGCCTGTGAAGCACTGTTGCAGGCGAGGCCGCTGGCCGAGCGCCAAGGCGTGCGCCTGGGCGAAGCACCGCCCCGCACGGGCCGGCATGTCGTGGATGGCGATGCACTGCGTCTGCGTCAATTGCTCGGCGTGCTGCTCGACAACGCCACCCGCTATTCCAAGCCTGGCGGCCAGGTGGATCTGGACGTGAGCCTGCTGCGCGCCGAAGAGCCATCAGGCGGCCCAGCCACGGTGCAATTGCAGGTGCACGACCGCGGCATCGGCATTTCGGCGGCTGAGTTGCCCCGCGTGTTCGACCGCCATTTCCGCGGCACCAATGCCCGGCGGCACAGCCCCGAAGGCAGCGGCTTGGGCCTCGGCATCGCCCGATCGCTGGCCCAGGCCCACGGAGGCAAGCTGGTGCTGGACAGCGATGCCAGCGGTACCCGCGCCGTGCTGACTCTGCCGGTCGCCACCACCACGGTGATCTCGCGGGCACCGGCATGAACATCCTGATCATCGAAGACGACGCCCGCATCGCCGATTTCCTCGGCCGCGGCCTGCGCGCGGAAGGCCACCGGGTCGACGTGGCCTCCACGGGCCCGCTCGGGCTGGTCGCGGCGCGCCAACTGGCGCGCGACGCGAACGACGACCACCAACCCTCGGTGCTCATCCTCGACCTGATGCTGCCCGGCATCGGCGGGCTGGAGATCTGCCAGACGCTGCGCGCCGAGGGCGTCGCGCTGCCCATCTTGATGCTGTCGGCGCTGGGCACGGTCGAAGACCGGGTGGCCGGCCTGCGCCTGGGCGCGGACGACTACCTTCCCAAGCCTTTCGATTTCGAAGAGTTGCTGGCGAGGTTGGAATCACTGGCGCGACGCAGCCGCGAGCTGCGCCGCATCTCGCCAGCCAGGCTGACCGTGGCCGACCTGGTGTTCGACCGAGATCGCATGCAAGCCAGCCGGGGTGGCCGCCCGCTCAGCCTCACCGCCAAGGAACTGGCACTGCTCGAACTCATGATGAGTGCGCCCGGCCGATTGTTCAGCCGTGAGCGCATCCTGGCCAACGTGTGGGGCGCCAGCGAAGATCCGCTGACCAACATCGTCGACGTCTACATCCGCCGCCTGAGGGCCAAGATCGACGATGGCAGCGATCGCCCGCTGATCCACACGGTGCGTGGCCTGGGCTATCGGCTCGAATAGCGCGCCGGGGGAAAACGCCGCCCGTCCACCGCCCTCAGAACGGCGCGAAGGCCTGTTCGTCGACGGCGTCCACCGCGTCCTGGCCTGTACCGCGGCGCGACTGCGCCTCACGCTTGGCCGCTGCCTGACGGGCCCGCTGCACGGCATCGCCCCCGCCCCCGCCACCACCAGCGCCACCACCGCCAGCGCCCGAGCGGCGCGCCGCCCCCGCAGCGGGACGGCGTTCGGCGCCCCCGGCCATGGCAACGGGTCGGGCCTCATCGGCGTACTCAGACAGGCGGAAGTAGGACATCAGCTCCTGCAACTGCGTGGCCTGGGCCGACAGCTCCTCGGCGGTGGCTGACAGCTGCTCGGAGGCCGATGCGTTCTGCTGCGTCGACGTGTTCAGATGGCCCATGGCGCTCGTCACCTGCCCGATGCCATTCGATTGCTCGGCCGACGCCGCGGCGATCTCCTGCACCAGGTGGGATGTCTGGTTGATCGACGGCACGATCTCACCCAGCAGTGCGCCGGCACGCTCGGCCAGGCTCACCGACTCGCCTGCGAGCTGCCCGATCTCCTGCGCCGCCACCTGGCTGCGCTCGGCCAGCTTGCGCACCTCGGCGGCCACCACCGCGAAGCCCTTGCCATGCTCACCGGCCCGCGCTGCTTCAATGGCCGCGTTCAACGCCAGCAGATTGGTCTGGTAGGCGATGTCGTCGATGATGGAGATCTTCTTCGCGATGGACTTCATCGCATCCACCGTCTGGCCCACGGCCTCGCCACCTTCGATGGCTTCCTTGGCGGCCTTCGAGGCCATGCCGTCGGTGACCGTGGCGTTGTCCGAGTTCTGCTTCACCGAGGCCGCCATCTCCTGCAGCGAGGCGGTGGTCTCTTCCAGGCTCGCCGCCTGCTCGGAGGCCGATTGCGACAGCGCCTGTGAGGTGGACGACACCTGCGAAGAGGCCGAGCTGAGCTGTTCGGCGGCTGCGCGCACCTGCGTGATGGTGCGACTGAAATTGCGCACCAGATCGTTGAACTGGCCGCCGATCTCGCGATAGAAGCCCGTCAGCGATTCGGTATCGACGCTCGAGGTGAAATCGCCGTTCGACGCTGACGTGGCCACTGCGGCAATGGCGGCCTCGGCCGCGAGTTGGTCCGTCATGTCCACCCATTGGCCCACGGTGCCCAGCTGCTGGCCCTCGCTGTCCAACACGGGCGTGGTGCGCACGTCGTAGGTCCGGCCGCCCAGCTTGAGCTGGCTGGTCGTCGAGTCACGCAGCGAACGCAGTTTCGCCACCGCGGCCTGCGGGTCGCGGTAGAAGATGCCGATCGACTGGCCCACCACCTGGCGGGCGTCGAAGCGGCCCAGCTCCTCGCGGAACGCGGCTTCATCGCGAAGCAGAATCGTCTGCAGCGCCTGGTTGATGTAGACGATGGTGCCCTCCGCGTCGGCGATGCGGGTGGGCACTGCCGCCACGTCCAACGCCTGTCGGATGCGAGATGATTCCTTGATCGTGTCAGCGTCGTGCTGATTGCGCTGCCGAATCGCCCCTTGCATCAGGGCGAACTGGCGCAGCAACTGCCCGGCCTCGTCGCTGCCGCGGTCTTCCACGCTCATCGACAGGTCACCGCCGGCCACCGCCTGAGCCACCTCCACGGCACGGCCGATCGGACGGGTGACCGAGCGGACGATGGCGACGCCGAACGCCAGCGCCAGCAAAGAGACCACACCGATTTGCCCCAGGATCAGGTTGCGGCTGTGGGTGATCGCCTGCACCCGGTCGGTCAGGATCGCCTCCAGGGCATCGTCCGACGCGGCCAGCAGTTGGTCTTGTGCTTCTGCGGCGGCCGTGCCCACGGCGTGGAATGCCGTCTCGGTCAGCGCCTCGCGCCCCTTGGCCGCCACGTCCTTCGCCGCCGCAGCCAGCCGGGCGGTCTCGGCTTGCGCCTTGCTGAGGGCGGGTGCCAGCAGCCGCTCGAGATCGGGGTTCATGTGCATCGCGTGGGTGATCTGGCCTTGCCCACGCTCGAAGAAATACTCGGCCCGCTCGGTGGCGCTTTCGAGGAGCACCCGGTCGGCCGCCCCCGGCTGCTTGCTGCGCAGGATCTGCGCACCGATCGAGCGCAAGCCCACGGTCTCGTTGGCAGCGCGCGGCAGGTGATCCATCAACGCGGTCATCAGGTTGTAGCTGTCCGCGATGGGGTCGAGCGCGAGGCCCGACCCATCGGCCACATCGTCGAGCATCGCCAGCAGCGGGTCGACCGCATCGCCATGCAGGCGCCCGATGTCCGACAGGCTTGCTTTCCCGCCTTCCGCCTCGGACTGCACACGCTTCCACGCCGCACGCGACTTGCCCAGGTTGTCGCCAGCGCCTTCGTAGTTGAGCGGGGCCAGCGTCTTGTCGATGGCGTCGAACGCACCCTCGACGTCGGCGGCGGCGCGGCGGCGCTCGGCTTCGGCCTTCTCGTCACCCAGGCCGGCCATGATGCTGAATTGCTCGTGGCGATCAATCAGCGTGATCAGCCGATGGGTCAGCCGCACCGGCGCCATGCCGGCGGCCTCGCCGCGGGCAACGCTGATCTCGTCCAGTTTGTACTTGATCAGGTGGAACAGCGGCAATGCGCACAACACGGCGCCCATCAGTCCCAACGCCGCAAACTTCTGCCACAGCTTCATGCGGCGCAGCATGTTGTTCATGGGAGGCATCTCTCTTTCCGAATGTCCGAGCCCGACAAGGCGTGATCCGGGCCGCGTGGCCCACACCAACGCAGTGTCGGATCAGGCGCATCGGGAGAAATGACGGAAATGAGCGTGTTTGGCGTGGCGATTCGAACCTTCCACGGAGGCGGACGACGACGCACGCAGGAGCCGGCGGCGCCTGCCGGCAGGCACGGCGGCCGCCTTCGTCGAACCCTGAATCACCCCCCGCTCAGCGCCAACACGATCGCGACACCGTCACTCGGTTGAAGCGGGTGGGACAGGTCGCGCACCCCCTGCCCGTTCACGAAAATGCGCAGGTTGGGGCGCAGTTGCTGCTGCTCGTCGGCGATGCGAAAGCGGATGCCCGGAAAGCGCGCGTCCATGTCGGCCAACATCGCCAGCAGGCTGTCGCCCGCCGCTTCGATCGTCGAAGTGCCGGTGTAAGACACCAGCGCGCTGGGCACCAAAACTCTCATGCCCGCACCTTCATCGCAGCACGGCAGATTCGACCGCGTAGATCTCGGGCAGATGGCGGGCGAGGTTCTCCCAGCGCGAGCCGCCGTCATGGCCGATCCACAGCTCTCCACTGGTCGTGCCCAGGTAGAGCGCCGGGCTGGGCAGGGTGTCGGCCGTCATCGCCTGGCGCTTGACCGTCCACCAGGCCTGCTGCGTCGGCAGCCCCTCATCTCGGCGCTGCCAGGTCTGCCCACCATCGTGGGTGGCATAGACCGCCGGCCGCCCGGCGGGGCTGGTGCGCGGCCAGACATCGGTGCCATCCATCGGGAAGACCCACGCGGTGTCGGCATCGGCAGGGTGGACCACCATCGGAAAGCCGATGTCGCCCACCTCGGCGGGCATCTGGCGGCCGATCCTCGACCAAGTGGTGCCAGGACGATCGAGGCGATAGATGCCGCAATGGTTCTGTTGGTACAGCCGGTCGGGGTTCGAGGGGCACAAACGCACGCAGTGCGGATCATGGAACGTCACCTCGGCCACATCGAAGCCGGCCACGACCTCCATGCCCGCAATGAGCGTTGACCAGCTCTGGCCACCATCTCGCGACTCATGCACACCGCCGCCCGACATGCCGAACAGCAGGTGCTTGGCATCGCGCGGGTCGACGATGATGGAGTGCAGCTTCGGGCCATCGGGCGTGCCGTCCTGGACGGTCCCCATCCATTCCCGAAACCGGGCGTCGTCGTTGACGGCCGGCAGCGGCGCCCAGCTTTCGCCCCCATCTTCCGAGCGGAACAAGCCCTGCGGCGACGTGCCCGCATACCAGGTGCCCACCTCGCTGGCGTGGCCCGGCGTGAGCCAGAAGGTGTGATCCACCGTGCGGGCGGGCAGATCGTTCGTGGGCTTGGCGAACGCCGGCGGTTGGCGCGCCTCTTTCCAGGTCTGCCCCAGGTCGGTGGACCGGAACACCGTGGGCCCGAGGTGGCCGGTCTTCGCGGCCGCCAGCAGCGTGCAGCCGTCGCGCGGGTCCATCTGGACATGGCTGATGTTGTGGCCCAGGAAATGCGGCCCATCGATGCGCCAGGCCGATCGGCCCGTATCGCCATGAAACAGCCACGCGCCCTTGCGCGTGGCCACGAACAGCACCAGACGGGAGGAAGATGAACTCATGACAGTCGCTCCGTGTTAGCCGCCACCGGCAGCATGATGAGGCGGCGGAAAGCACCTCGCCATGGCGACGAACGAGCAGGCCGGTTTTCGACAGCGGGTGGTGCGGGCCTGACGCCCCCCCTACAACCCCACCCGCTCGCACCCAACTGCACCAGCAGCGGGCACTAAACTAGCACGGTCAGGCGGATTCTTGCGCCTCTCATCGCCACCTTCATGCCGCCCGAGTCCAGGTCTCCAGACGAAGCTGCCATCTGGCACGCGAATCCTCAATGGCGGCTGGACATCCACGACGACCACCTGGTAGTCAGCGCGGGCGCCGACGAGGTCTATCTGGTGGATGAGGCGCCCGCCGACACCTTGGCCACGCTGATGCAGGCTTGGCAAGACCAGCGCTGCGGGAGCCTGGCCAACGACCCCGTGGTGGGTGCGGCGGTGCGTCAACTGCGGCGCTTGGGCGCCCTGCTGCCCGCCGACGCCCTGCACCACACCGCACAGCCGCGCGCCGCGCTGCGTTGGTTCGGCCAGCCCTGGCCCGAACTGGAGAGCGCCTTGCAGCGGCACGGCTGGCGGTGGGACGACGACGCTGCGCTGCAGCTGTGCGTGCGCACCGATGCGTCGTGGGCCGAGATGCTGCACGACTACCAGCACCAACCACCCCGGCGCACCCATGTCCTGCTGGACCTGGCCTACCACCACACCCTCTGCCTCGGGCCGCTGGTGGTACCGGGGCAGACCGCCTGCCTGGCGTGCTTCGGCCATCGGGTGGCGCATCGCTGGGGCGACCTGCCCCCTCCGCCCGCCCCCGCCAACCGGCATCGGCTGGCCGGCATCGCGGCGCTGATGGCCGACCATGTGACGCTGGGCTCGCGCTGTGTGGAGGCCTCGCTGGCGCTGGACCTGCGTCAGTTCAGCATCACCCGGTCACCGGCGTACCTGCAACCCGGCTGCAACGTCTGCGCCAGCCAGCGCACATCCCCGCCCGACACAGGCTCCCTCGCGCTGCCGTGGGTGAACTGATCACAACCAACCGTCCGCCATGCACCGTCTGCCCACCCAGTTCGACACCCAAGCCGCGCGCCGCGACGAATCGGCCGCTGCAGGCGGTTCTACCAGCACCACCTGCAGTTCGTGCATCGTCACCCTGGGAACCACCTCGGTGCTCACCTCGATGTACTTCTCTGCCGTGGGCAAGAAGGAGGTGCTGGCTCCCGCCACTGACGCGGCGCCAGCCCCCAAACCCACGCCCTGGAAAGTCATTGGCTTCTTCCTGCCGCTGGCCACGCTGCTGCTCTCGGGCGCCATGGTGGGCGTGTTCGCCGTCGGGGGCGGGGCGGGGGTGATCCTCGCTGCCCTCTTGGGCCTGCTGACCTGGGTGGGTGCCTTTGTCTTCCTGCATCGTCGAGCCGGCAGGAGCACGGCGGGCGGCCTGCTCGCCGGCGTGATTGGGCTGGTGCTCTTGTGCGGCGGTGTCGCGCTCGAGATGATGGGCTGGTTGACTTCGCTTTGAGCCTCTCCAGGGCGCTGGCGCGCCCCTTGTCTCAACACCTGTTGCTGAGAGCGGCCGATCAGCGCAGCGGCATGGTGCGGGCAGTGCACGACGTGCCCACCACCGCCAACGACCTCCCGGGCCTCGTCAACGCCACGGTGCTGCCCGATGCGGCCAACCCGTGGCAGGGGGTGGCCGGCGGTGTGGCCTGGCGCGACACGGCGCAGGCGCGCATGGCCGCTGTGGCCGAGGCGCTCGAGCGCTACTGCGCCGGCATCACGGCACGGCACCCGCGGCGGCGCGCCGACCTGGCCGGCGAAACCGTGATCGATGAAGAGAAGTGGTCACTCTTCAGCCGCGCGCAGCGCACGCGGCCGGGCTTTCCCTGGCCCATGCCGATGTCACCGGACGATGCCTTCGTCAAGGTGTACCACCTCGCCACCAACGAGCCGGCCTGGGTGCCCCAGGAAATGCTGGGGCTGGGTATCGCCGAGGGGCGCATGCGGCTGCCGAGCACGTCCAGCGGATTGGCCGCCCACCTCGACAGCCACCAAGGCCCCTGGTTGGCGATGCTGCGTGCACTGCAAGAGGTGCTGGAGCGCGACGCCCTGTCGGTGACCTGGCTGCACAGCCTGGGCGGCGCCGAATGGCAGCTGCCGGCGGACTTGGCTGAGGTGGCCGAAGCGGCAGGCGCCCGGGTGCACGCCTTTGACCTGACGCAGCGCTGGAACCCGCAGGCCGTGGTGGCCGTGGCCGGCCGGTTGGACGTCGAAGGGCGCCCCCGCCACGGCTTCGGCCTGGCATGCCGCGCCACCCGCGACGAAGCGCTGCGCAAAGCCTGGCTGGAGTGGGGGCAAAGCCTGCGCTATGCCGACCACCTCTGCCACCAGGCCCGCGTCGCCATTCCGCAGGCCCCTGGTGCGCTGCGCGAATTCAGCCAGCACGCCGCCTACTACACGGCGCACCCGGGTGGCTGGGAGCAGTTGCCGCTGCTGGCCGGGCGCCGGCCGGGCGGCGGTCAGCCTGTCGAAGCCGATGGCGGCGCCCCCGCCGAGGTCCAACTGCGGCAGACCGTGCAAGCCCTGCAAGCCGCGGGCATCGACACCTACTACCGCGAACTCACCACCACCGACGTCGCCCAGGCCGGCCTGCGCGTGGTGCGGGTTCTGGCCCCGCAGCTCACGCCGTTGCATGCCGACGAGCGGGCGCCATTCCTGGGCGGGCGCTGCACCGACGTGGCCTGGCGCTACCCGGGTGCCCGCCCACAAGGCCCCTTCCCCAACCCCTGGCCGCACCCGCTGGGCTGAAACGATGAGCTCACTGCACGACGATGCCCCGCTGTTCTGGCAGTTCTGGCGCCACAGCGAGCTCAATACTGCCCGGCGTGCATTGATGCTGGAGCGCATCGAACGCGATGCCGTGCAGGGCAGCGACGGCGTGCGCCCCATTTGGCCTCAGGCCGCCACGCCGCTGCCCGCCCCAGACGCATCGGTGCACACCCCCTGGGCCCGCCGCCGCAGCGAGCGCCAGTTTGCGGCCCGGCCGCTGGCACCCAAGGCGCTGTCCAACCTGCTGTGGCCCCTGTCGGAACGCGCCGATGGCCACCGCCAACTGGCATCCGGTGGCGGCAAGTACCCCTTGCGAGTCCATGTGATCGGTTTGGCTCTGGAGGGCATGCCCCCCGCGGTGCACTGGTACGACCCGCAACGCCACGGCCTCACCCGCCGCGCGCCTGCGCCATCGTGGCCAGTTTTGGCAGAGGTGCTGGGTTGGGCCGACAGCACACCCGCCGCCGTGCTGGTGGTGACCGCGCTGGTGGACGGCATGGTGGCCAAGTACGGCGAGCGCGGCGGCCGCTTTGCGCTGCTGGAGGCGGGCAGCTACCTCGGCGCCTTGCAGTGGGAATGCGCCCGTTCCGGCCTGGGCAGCCTCGCGCTCGGCTCGTACGACGACCAGCGCCTGCTGCGCGTCATCCACGCCGACGCCGAGCGCGAGCTGGCCATGGCCGTGTGCGCCGTGGGCCACCCCCTGCAGCCGTGAACCTCCCGTCTCGCCCCTCGCCCGGGCAGGCCTTGATGCACCTCGTGGCCGTGGGCGGCGTGTTCCTGGGCGGCTACCAGCTCACGCTGCGCCGCGCGCACCGGCTGGGCGAGCTGCCCAGCAGCCTCTCCTCCTGGGATGCCTGGGTGCCGTTCTGGCCCGCCAGCATCCTTCCCTACGCGTCCATCAACCTCGTGTACCTCGCGGCCTTCTTTCTCTGCCGCACCGAGCGCGCCCTGCTGCGCCTCACGCTGCAGCTGTTGTTCGTGCAGATCGCCGCCTTCATCTGCTTCTGGTGCTGGCCGTTGCAGTGGGGCCGGCCTCGCCCCGCGCTAGAAGGCATCTGGGCGCAGGCCTACGGCTGGCTCGGCAGCTTCGACCTGCCGCACAACCTGGCGCCCTCGCTGCACATCGCCGTGCTGGTGGTGCTGTGGTCACTGCTGCGCAGCATCGTCTTGCCGCGCCACCGGGTGTGGGTGCACGCCTGGGCCGGTGTGGTGGCCCTCTCAGCGCTCACCACCTGGCAACATCACTTGCTGGACGTGGCCGGCGGCGCGGTGTTGGGCGCGCTGGCGCTGGCCGGACCGCGCCGTTCAGATGGCATCTAACGCCACCCCTGTGTGGCCCCCCAGAGCCCCGGCGTCCTGGTGCCGGTCGCCTTGGGCCCCATCGAGCCAGAGCGCTGGCTCCGTGATTCATCTTCCAACAAGGAGCAAGCCATGCGCATGCTGGCTGGATGGCGACGCGCGCAGGGCGCGCTGCTGCTGTGTCTTTCCGCCCTTGGCGTGGCCCATGCCGAGCCCTTCAGTTTCGTGGCGCTCGGCGACACGGCCTACAACGGCGAGGCCGACTACCCGGTCTATTCGGCACTGATCAACCGCATCAACCAAGAGCGGCCGGCCTTCAGCATCCACATCGGCGATGTATGGGGCGCAACGAGTTGCCTGGACGAGGATCACCGTCAGATCCTCGGCTGGTTTGCCCGCTACGAGCACCCACTGATCTACACGCCGGGCGACAACGAGTGGACGGACTGCATCGATCCCGAAGTGATCGCCGCAGACGAGCGCATCGACGAAGGCAAGGCCCGCCCCGGCGACGAGCAACTGCTGGCCGATTTCAAGCAGTTGTCGAGCCGTGCGACTCGCCCAGGGAAGTGGGCGCTGGACAGCCTGGCGCGCATTCGGCGCACCTATTTCAGTACGCCGCGCAGCTTGGGCCAAACCACCATCCCCCTGGTGCGCCAGGCTGCGACATCCCGGCGACATCCCCAGATGGTCGAGAACGCGCGCTGGGCCAAAGACAGCGTGGTCTTCGCCACCGTGCATGTGGTGGGCTCGATGAACAGCCTGTCGGTCGCCAGCCCGGAGGCCGCGGCCGAGGCGGTGGCGCGCAATCAGGCCAACGTCGAATGGATCCAGCAGACCTTTGCCGAAGCGGCGAAGACCGATGCCAAGGCCATCGTTCTCGCCATGCACGCGTCATTCTTCGACAAGATGCCTGCTCCGGGACAGGGCACGGGGCACGCCGTGCGCGGGGGCCGATCCGGCCCCTACGGATTGATCGCGTTGGCCATCCAGGAACTGTCCGCCCAGTTTGGCAAACCGGTGCTGCTCATCCACGGAGACGACCACGAGTTCACGATCGATAGGCCGTTCCTGACCCCCGACGAAGCCAAGCAACAGTTCAAGGGCGGCAACGTCATGCGCCTACAGGTGTATGGCGCACCCGAGATCCGCGCCGTGCGCATCGGTGTGGATACCGCCACGCCTTGGGTGTTTTCCTTCTCGCCGCTGTTCATGCAGTGAGTCAAGGGCCTCGCGCGGGTGCCGCGAGGCTGGAACTGCCGGCGCGGCCACAACTTGACGGACAACAGATGCCATCGGACATAGACATCCTGGCGAGTCCGTTGAAGAGGTGCCGTTCGAACCGAACGGCTATTTTGCGAACTGGAACCATCTCACCTCAACCCCTCCCGCACCTGTCGTAGACGCCACGCTCCAGGTCGAGAACTTCCTCACTGGGAAGGTGAATGTGTCCTGATACGTGGAGATGACGCCGTCGAGATAGTTGTCTGCCGCCGAACCCTCTGCAACCGGCTCTCCATCCACGATGCCGGTGGCGTACACCCCACGCCAGGGGGATCCCGCGACGAGCTTCGCGACAACGAATCCGTCCTGCTTGGCCACGTAAGTGATATTGACGTCCTTGCGGGTGTAGCCGGCCGCCGCTGATGGCGCCGGCGCCACGATCTCGGCAATGGCCGATACGCCGGCCATGCAAGTTGACAAGCTGACCGCCGCAATGCAAGCAAGTGTTCTCATGTGATGAGCTCCCTTAGTTCAGACACACGCCCGGCCTCGGCCTATCGATGACTGCTCCGATGACTACTCACGAGCCAGTTCGATCGACCATTTATGAGCCAGCAGCAAATCCTCTGCTTCATCAAGATCACGTGCAACTTAAACCCTGATGACCTCGCATACATGGTGCTCAAGGTCGCCGCGTCGTCAAAGCAGACACCCGCTCAGGGACTCTTGAAACGCAAAACATGGTCCCTATAATGTTGCTAGCACTCGATCAGCCGGAGTGCTAACAGCCGGCGATACGAGCAGCCCTTTTGGGGTGACCGCTCTGCGGGAGCCCAATGTGAATGAGTGCCAACTTTCTTGGCATATCGCTCCAAGTCTCACTGCTATGCACAAAGGAGATGCAATGAAGCTTCGTCCGTTGCACGATCGCGTGATCGTCAAGCGCCTGGAAAACGAAACCAAGACCGCCTCGGGCATCGTCATCCCCGACAACGCCGCAGAGAAGCCCGACCAGGGTGAGGTGCTGGCCGTCGGCCCCGGCAAGCGCAACGACAAGGGCGACTTCGTGGCCCTGAACATCAAGGTCGGTGACCGCGTCCTCTTCGGCAAGTACTCGGGCCAGACCGTCAAGGTCGATGGCGAAGAGCTGCTGGTCATGAAGGAAGACGACCTGTTCGCCGTGGTGGAGAAGTAAGCCGCTTGGCGCTTCTCGCACTGACCTCACAACACTGAATTCGGAGAAATCAACATGGCAGCAAAAGACGTCATCTTCGGCGCCGACGCCCGTCACCGCATGGTGGAAGGCGTGAACATCCTGGCCAACGCGGTCAAGGTCACGCTGGGTCCCAAGGGCCGCAATGTCGTGCTCGAGCGCTCGTTCGGCGCCCCGACCGTCACCAAGGACGGTGTCTCGGTCGCCAAAGAAATCGAGCTGAAGGACAAGCTCCAGAACATGGGCGCCCAGATGGTCAAGGAAGTCGCTTCCAAGACCAGCGACAACGCCGGTGACGGCACCACGACCGCCACCGTGCTGGCCCAGGCCATCGTGCGCGAAGGCATGAAGTACGTGGCCGCCGGCATGAACCCGATGGACCTGAAGCGCGGCATCGACAAGGCCGTTGTGGCCCTGACGGAAGAGCTGAAGAAGGCCTCGAAGCCCACGACCACCAGCAAGGAAATCGCTCAGGTCGGCACGATCTCGGCGAACTCTGACGAATCGATCGGCAAGATCATCGCCGACGCGATGGACAAGGTCGGCAAGGAAGGCGTCATCACGGTCGAAGACGGCAAGAGCCTGAACAACGAGCTGGATGTCGTCGAAGGCATGCAGTTCGACCGCGGCTACCTGTCGCCCTACTTCATCAACCAGCCCGAAAAGCAAGTTGCCCTGCTGGACAACCCGTTCGTGCTGCTGTTCGACAAGAAGATCAGCAACATCCGCGACCTGCTGCCAACGCTGGAGCAAGTGGCCAAGTCGGGCCGCCCGCTGCTGATCATCGCTGAAGAAGTCGAAGGCGAAGCGCTGGCCACCCTGGTGGTCAACACGATTCGCGGCATCCTGAAGGTCGTCGCCGTCAAGGCCCCGGGCTTCGGCGATCGTCGCAAGGCCATGCTGGAAGACATCGCCATCCTGACGGGCGGCAAGGTCATCGCTGAAGAAGTGGGCCTGTCGCTCGAGAAGGTCACGCTGGCCGATCTGGGCCAAGCCAAGCGCGTCGAAGTGGCGAAGGAAAACACCACCATCATCGACGGCGCCGGCGCTGCCGCGGACATCGAAGCCCGCGTCAAGCAGATCCGCATCCAGATCGAAGAAGCCACCAGCGACTACGACCGCGAGAAGCTGCAAGAGCGCGTGGCCAAGCTGGCTGGCGGCGTGGCCGTCATCAAGGTCGGTGCCGCCACCGAAGTCGAGATGAAGGAAAAGAAGGCCCGTGTCGAAGACGCGCTGCACGCCACCCGTGCCGCCGTTGAAGAAGGCATCGTGGCTGGTGGTGGCGTCGCGCTGCTGCGCGCCCGTCAAGCCGCTGGCGCCATCAAGGGCGACAACGCCGACCAAGACGCTGGTATCAAGCTGGTGCTCAAGGCCATCGAAGCCCCGCTGCGCGAGATCGTCTACAACGCCGGTGGCGAAGCCTCCGTCGTCGTGAACGCGGTGCTGGCCGGCAAGGGCAACTACGGCTTCAACGCCGCCAACGACACCTACGGCGACATGATCGAGATGGGCATTCTCGATCCGACCAAGGTGACCCGTACCGCACTGCAGAACGCCGCGTCCGTCGCGTCGCTGATGCTGACCACCGAAGCGATGGTCGCCGAAGCGCCGAAGGAAGAGGCTCCCGCCGGTGGCATGCCTGGCGGCATGGGCGGCATGGGCGGCATGGGCATGGACATGTAAGTCCTGCCCGAGCATCCCTGCTCGAATGGAAGGGCCACCGCGAGGTGGCCCTTTTTCTTTGCTCAGCGCACGCGGCAGGTGGCCGTGGCGCTCGTCACCGTGGCGCCGCTGGCGTCCAGCAGCGTGGCGGTGACCGTGCCGTCGACGATGAACCCCTTAGAGATGGCGGTCGCGCCCTGGCGAATGTTTCGCGGGTTGCTGTCGAAGTCGAATTCCACTTCGTTCAAGACTTCCTGCTTGGCTGCGCTTTGCGCGCTGTTGCCGCCGGAGGTCAGCACCGTGGTGTACCAATCTCCGGGTTGGCCGCCGCAGTAGTAGCACCCGAGCGCGCTGACGTCCACCGACGCCTTGGAGCGGTCGGACCGCTTCTCGCACTTGATCTTCAAGGTAGCGGCTTGAGCCCCCAGAGCCGTCACGGAGAGTGCGGCGGCGGCAGCGAGGGCGGCGAACAAACGGGTCGAAGAGTTCTTCATGGACGGCTCCGGGATTGAGGTGATGTGCCGATGCGATGTGTTGGCGTCGGTTCACCACAGAGCCACGGGTCCGCGCCCAGATACACCGTGCCCTGAATTTCTCTGGCCAGACATCGAGCATCGCGGAGCACCCCTGGTCATCCCGGGCTCGGACTGCCGGCGCTGACCGACCAGACTGTCGACTACCCCCAAAGCCTTCTGGAAAGTCGACATGGGTTGGCCACCCTCTCACTGCTTGACGGCCATCGCCCGGGGGGGCAGTTCAGCTTCGAGGTGGAGATGGAGCGGAGCAACGCCGACGCCGCGCCCGATGCGTCTGTCTTCGGCGACAGCCTGAGCGAGACCCGCGCCCGGCGCGTCTGAGCGCCTCACCGACCCGCGCGACAATCCGCGTCCATGCCATGGCGCCCCCTGCTTGTCTTCTGTCTCGGCCTCGCGTCGGCCGCCGCCGCATTCGCCCAGCCTGCGGCTGAGGTGCCGCCACCACTGGGCCGGCCACGGATCGGTCTGGTGCTGTCGGGTGGCGGTGCGCGGGGCTTGGCCCACATCGGCGTGCTGAAGGTGCTGGAGCGTGAGCACGTGCCGGTCGACGTCATCGCGGGCACGTCGATGGGCGCGATCGTCGGCGGCTTGTACGCCAGCGGCATGAAGGCTGACGACATCGAGCGCGAGCTCAAGCGCATCGATTGGGTGAGGCTGTTCGCCACCCGTGTCAGCCGCCAGCAGCTCACCCAGCGCCGGAAGGAAGAAGACTTCGAGATCGCCAGCGCGATCGAATTGGGCATCGACGACGAGGGCTCGTTCCGGGCGCCGCAGGGCGCGGTGTCGAGCCGCGGGCTGGAGACGCTGCTCAGGCGCTTCACCCTGCCGGTGCGTGCGGTGACGAAGTTCGATCAGTTGCCCATCCCGTTTCGTGCGGTGGCGACCAACATGGAGACGGGCGACGCCGTCATCCTCGGCGAAGGCGATCTGGCGATGGCGCTGCGTTCGAGCATGAGCGTGCCGGGCGTCTTTCCCCCCACGGAAGTCGATGGCCATGTGCTGGGCGACGGTGGCCTGGTCAACAACGTGCCGGTGGATGTGGCGCGGGCCATGGGCGCCGACATCGTCATCGCCGTGAGCATCGGCACGCCGTTGGCAGGGCGCGAAACCCTGTCGTCGGCCCTCGGGCTCACGTCGCAGATGATCAACATCCTGACCGAGCAGAACGTCAAGCGCAGCCTCGCCACCTTGCTGACCGGCGACGTGCTGATCGCGCCCGATCTCGGTGAGCTGACCTCAGGCGATTTCAATCGCGCAGCCGATTTCATTCGCCTCGGCGTCGAAGGGGCCGAAACCCAGCAGACGCGCCTGGCCCAGATCGCGATGCCGGCCGAGGCCTACACGGCCTGGCGCGCCGAGCGCCACACCGGCAACGTGCCCACGCCCCAGCTCGCGTTCGTCGCCTTCGAAGGCACGAGTGTGACCAACCCGGCGCGCTTCGAGGGCCAGTTGCTGTCCCAGCCGGGCCAGCCGTTCGACCCCGAAAAGGCGGCGCGCGATGCGCGACAGCTGGCCGCCAGCGGCGACTACGTCCGCTCGGACTACCGGCTGGTCGACACCACCAGCGGCGCCACCGGCATCGTCTTCGATCTCGAAGACAAGCCCTGGGGGCCCAATTACCTCAGCATCGGGCTCGACCTGTCCACCGACTTCGGCGGCCACAGCGCGTTCAACATCAAGATGAGCCACAACCGGCACTGGCTCACGCCCAGTGGCACCGAGTGGCGCAATCGCCTGCAGATCGGCGAAGTGCCGCAAGTCTTCAGCGAGATCTACCACCCGCTGAACTGGACGATCGGTCTGTGGAACGACTGGTTCGTGGCGGGCTGGGGCCAAGCCGAACGCCGTGTGCTGTCGCTGTACGAGGCCGATGCCGGCGAAGAAATCGGACAGCTGCGGCGCACCACCGGCCGAGTGGGGGTGGACATCGGCCAGCCCTGGGGACGCCTGGGCGAGTTGCGTCTCGGGTTGACGCACCAGATCGGCCGCAGCGAGCCGACGCTGCTGTCGGCCGGCTACGACGGCCCCACCAGCGCCGAGACCTGGAACGAGACCGCGCTCCGCGGCCGCGTCGTGATCGACCAGCTCGACTACGCGAACTTCCCGCAGTTCGGCTACCGAGCGTTGGGCGAGGTGCAGATTGGACGCCGCCATCACGAAGGCGACCAGGGCTTGTCACGCGTCGAGGGCCAGGTGACCGGCGCCTACACCTGGGGCGCCCACACCGTGAACCTGTTCGGCCTGGTGGAGATGTCCGACGCGCGGGCCGATGCGATCGTGGGGCAATACGCCCTGGGCGGCTTCCAGCGGCTGTCGGGCTATCGCCCGAACCAACTGGCGGGCAATGCCGTGGTCTTCGGGCGGGCCAACTGGTACATGCGCCTGGCCGAGCCGCCGGTCTTCGCGCGGGGCTTCTTCATCGGCGCGTCGATCGAGGCGGGCAACGCCTGGGCCAGCCGGCGCCGCATCTCACTGGGCGATCTGCGAGCCGGCGGCAGCCTTTACCTTGGGGCCGACACCGGCATCGGCCCGATGTACCTGGGCCTGACGTGGGCACCGCAAGGCGAAGCCGGCCTGGCGTTGATGATCGGCCGGCCCTGACCGGCAAAGCCGGTGCGGCGAAACCGCCCCATCGTCAGTAGACGATGACGGGCTCGATGTCGAACAACGTGGGCAGCGACGGATCGATCGTCACC
This sequence comes from Ideonella lacteola, assembly GCF_038066555.1. Lineage (NCBI taxonomy): Bacteria > Pseudomonadati > Pseudomonadota > Betaproteobacteria > Burkholderiales > Sphaerotilaceae > Ideonella > Ideonella lacteola. Next base: position 208,681 of record NZ_JBBUTG010000007.1, read on the forward strand.
TTCACCCAGTGCAGCGATGGGCTGCCGAAGGTTTCGATGCGCGTCAGGTGGGTCAGTTGCCGGCGACCGAGATAGATCGGCATGTCGACCTTGTAGAAGTGCATGTCGCCGTGCACCAGCAGCACCTGTCCGCGAAACGCCTGTGTCTCGGCCACCAGGGCGTCCATGAAGCGTCGATAGCCGGTATAGATCGGTGAGCGCGACTCATCGACCTCGGTCGTCTCGGGCAGATCGAACCCGGGGTCGGCCTGGAACACCGTGACCACGCCTCGCGCGCCCTGCTGGCGTGCCACCGCGAAAGCCTCGTGCAGCCACCGAATGTTGGCCTGGTCTCGCGCCTCGTATTCAGCGTTGTCCGCCTCGCACTCGGCCGGACCGCGGGCGCTCTTGAAGCTGCACTCTTGCGCGTCGGCCACGCGGTTGTTGTTGCTGCCGGGGATGTTGAAGGTGGCGAAGACCACGCCGCCTTTCTCGAAGCGCAGGTTCTCCACGTAGGGCGCGGCTTGCTGGATGACCGGCATGGTGCGTTCGCCCAGGCTGGTGGGTTGCCCGAACATCACCCGGCGCAGGTGATCGAGCCGTTCGAGGTTGTTGTAGCCCCCGTTGCTCAGGCGGTGGCAGTCGGTCCACTCGTTGTCGCCCGGCGTGTAGAAGGCCGGCGCCTTCAGGCGATTGAACAAGGCCAGCGCGTCGGTGTAGACCGCGTCATCGCAGCGCGAGCCACCGTCCTTGATGTCGCCGTCGTGGATCGAGAAAGCGATGTCGGCGGCGTTGAGGCTGTCGATCGTCGCCTTCAGGCCGGGGTCATCGCCGTTGCGCTTGTACGGCATGTCGCCCCACAGCGCGAAGCTGAAGCGCCCCTCCCCCTGCGCCGGCTGAATCGCCGGGGCCGCACAGCCCGCGAGCAACCAGGCCACGACACCACACCACCCGGCCGCACGCATGTCGCGTCAGCCCCGCTTGGCCAGCATCGCGCGGGCCACGCGCGAACCGGTCGTCTGGCCCAGTGCGGCGCGAATGGCCACGCCAGCGTCGATGAGCGCATCCAGATCGATGCCGGTGTCGATGCCCAACCCGTGCAGCAGGTAGACCACGTCTTCGGTGGCCACATTGCCCGTCGCGCCTTTGGCGTAGGGGCAGCCGCCCAGGCCCGACACGCTGGTGTCGAAGCTCGCGATGCCCAGTTCCAGGCTGGCGTACACGTTCGACAGGGCCTGGCCGTAGGTGTCGTGGTAGTGCCCGCTGACCTCGTCGAGCGGATAGTGCTTCAGCGCCGCTTCGAGGGCGCGCTGCACCTTGCGGGGCGTGCCCACGCCGATGGTGTCGGCCACGCCCACGTGCTGCACGCCGATTTCTTTCATCAGCCGAGCGACGAGTTCGACCCGCTCGGGCGCAATTTCACCCTCGTACGGGCAGCCCACCGCGCACGAGATGGCGCCTCGCACCTTGAGGCCGGCGGCGCGCGCCGCTTCGGTCACCGGCGCGAAACGTTCGATGGATTCGGCGATCGAGCAGTTGATGTTCTTCTGGCTGAAGGCTTCGCTCGCGGCGCCGAACACGACGATCTCATCCGGCCGCGTCAGCACCGCAGCCTCGTAGCCCTTCATGTTGGGCGTCAGCACCGAATAGCGCACGCCGGCCTGGCGGCGGATGCCGGCCATCACCTCGGCGTTGTCGGCCATCTGCGGCACCCACTTGGGGCTGACGAAGCTGGTGATCTCGATCTCTTTCAGGCCGGCGGCCTGCAGCGCATGGACGAGGGCGATCTTGTGTTCGGCGGCGACCGGCTGCTTTTCGTTTTGCAGGCCGTCACGCGGGCCGACATCCACGATCTTGACGCGGCGGGGCAGGTTCATCGGGGTCCTCACTCGGCCAGGCGCAGCAGTTCGCCGCCTTCGGCGACCTGGTCGCCCACGGCGTACAGCAGCTCGGTCACCACGCCGGCGCGCGGTGCGCTGATGGTGTGCTCCATCTTCATCGCCTCCATCACCGCCAGCGCTTGGCCGGCGGTCACCTGATCACCCGGCTTCACATGGATGGCGATCACCTTGCCCGGCATCGGTGCGGTGAGCCGGCCTGCGCCACCGGCCGCCTCGCCCGCATGGGCGATGGGGTCGATCTCCTGCAGCTCCTGTGAGCCATGGGCGCCGTACACCGCCACGCGCTCGCCGACCAGGTACACCGTCAGCGTGTGGCGCTCGCCACCGATCACCACGTCGTACCGATCGTCGCCCAGCGAACGGGTGACCAGCGGCCACTGTTCGCCGCCGATCGCCAGGCGGAGCGCGCCGTCATGCAGGCGCTCCAGCGTGGCCACATGGTGCTGGCCGCCCAGCTGCAGATCGAAACGGCGGCGGGCGGTGCCATGGATGCGCCAGCCATCGCGCTTGGACCACGGGTCGGCGCTCTCCAGCGCCTGCTCGCTCGCGATCTTCTGCGCGATGACGCCGGCTGCCGCCAAGGGCAGCGGCAACCCAGGGGCATCGAACAGCACGGCACGCTCGCGCTCGATCAGCGCGGTGTCCAGATCGGCGGTGGCGAACGAGGGGCTGGCGGCCACGCGGCGCAGGAAGGCCACGTTGGTCGCCAGGCCGACGATGTGGGTGTCGCGCAGCGCGGCATCCAGCCGGGCCAGCGCCTGCGCGCGGTTCTCGCCCCAGACGATGAGCTTGGCGATCATCGAGTCGTAGTACGGGCTGATCGCATCACCTTCGCGCACGCCGGCATCGACACGCACAGGCGCCGGATCTTGTGCCGGCGCGGCGCCTGCGTGGCGCGCGAAACCCACATGCGCTGGCCAACGCAGCACCGACAGGGTGCCGGTGGCGGGCAGGAAGTTCGCATCGGGGTTCTCGGCACAGATGCGCGCCTCGATCGCATGGCCGTGGATCTTCAGCTCATGCTGCTGGGCGGGCAGCGGCTGCCCTGCGGCCACGCGCAGCTGCCACTCCACCAAGTCATGGCCGGTGATGGCTTCGGTGACCGGGTGCTCCACCTGGAGGCGGGTGTTCATCTCCATGAAGTAGAAGCGCAGATCGCCGTCGGCCAGCTCTTCAGCGATGAACTCGACGGTGCCCGCCCCCACGTAGCCCACCGCCTTGGCGGCAGCCACTGCGGCGGCGCCCATCTCGGCCCGACGCGCCTCGCTCATGCCGGGCGCGGGCGCCTCTTCCAGCACCTTCTGGTGGCGACGCTGCACCGAGCAATCGCGCTCGAAGAGGTACACGCACTGCCCCTGCGTGTCACCGAAGACCTGGATCTCGATGTGGCGCGGCTCGGTGACGTAGCGCTCGACCAGCACATGGTCGTCACCAAAACTGGCCTTCGCTTCGCGCTGGCAAGAAGCCAGCGCGGCGACGAAGTCTTCCGGCTTGTCGACCTTGCGCATGCCGCGCCCACCGCCACCGGCGCTGGCCTTGATGAGCACCGGAAAGCCGATGCGCTGGGCCTGCTCGGCCAGGAAGGCGGGGTCGTTGTTGTCGCCGTGATAGCCGGGCACCAAGGGCACGCCGGCCTTTTCCATCAGGGCCTTCGCCGCCGACTTGCTGCCCATCGCCGCGATGGCCGAGGGCGGCGGGCCGATGAAGACGAGCCCAGCGTCTGCGCAGGCCTGCGCAAACTCTTCGTTCTCGCTCAGGAACCCGTATCCGGGGTGCACCGCCTGCGCGCCGGTCGCCTTCGCGGCCTCGAGGATGCGCTGCCACTGCAAATAGCTGTCTTTCGCCGCATTGCCGCCGATGTGGACAGCCTCGTCGCAAACGCGCACATGCTTGGCGTGGGCATCGGCGTCGGAATACACCGCCACCGTCTGCACCCCCAGGCGCCGAGCGGTCTCGGCGACACGGCAGGCGATCTCGCCGCGGTTGGCAATCAGGATCTTTTTAAACACGGTTGGCTCCCGCGGCTCGATCGCCGTTCGCTTCGCTCACCAGGCCATGTGGCTTCGGCATCACGTCGGCGTAGCCGACATGAGCCTTCACCGCAACCGCCCATCGGCCGTTGTCGCCGCGGTTGGCAATCAGGATCTTTTTAAACACGGTTGGCTCCCGCGGCTCGATCGCCGTTCGCTTCGCTCACCAGGCCATGTGGCTTCGGCATCACGTCGGCGTAGCCGACATGAGCC